>NZ_CAHJXM010000001.1:600000-900000 GCF_903645295.1 Bacillus sp. Marseille-Q1617 | reverse complement strand
CTGCTTTGTCACTTCTTGAATTTCAATCATTCCATCCACCTCGTGTTTTGTGTTCTTGTCATTATCTTACAAACAATCCTCTAAAGAATCTGCACTTTTGTCGTGAAAATTCCATTTGATGTCGTGAAAAGGTCAAATCATTTAAAAAACATGGTAAGATGAATGTATCATTAATTGGAATATTTTATCTTTTCCCACATGAAAGGCTGAATGAGATGAAGATTGGATTGGTTGATGACCGGCTGATTGATTTAGACAAATTGAATGGGATTGTGACAGGGTTGCCCGGAGTTGACATCATATTTTCGACGACATCTGCGGAAGAAGCCTATGATCAGATCAAAAAGGAAACGGTGGACGTGCTGATTGCGGATATCGAGATGCCTAACCTTTCCGGATATGAACTGGCTGATATCATCCATTCCCATGCATTGAATATTTCCGTCATCTTCGTGACCGCCAACAGCGGATACGCGGTGCATGCGTTCGAGCTAAATGTTCACGATTATATCATGAAGCCTTATACAAAGGACCGGCTGATCGGTTCGATTGAACGATTGAAAGAAAAAACGAAATCAGCTGAAATGATGGGAAGGCTGTATCTCAAACAGAAAAACGACATCCATATCGTCCAAAAGAAAGATATCGTCTTTATCGAACGGTCGGGCAGGTCGACAACCATACATACAAAAGACGGGGAAATCAAGACATACTTAACACTCAATGAGCTCGAAGGCGAGCTGAGAGAACGGGATTTCATCCGCTCCCACCGCTCATTCATCATCAATATCCACTATGTAAAAAACTTTTCCCTTTATGCCAAGAACTCTTATGTCATCAGGTTTGAAGGCATCGAGGCACAGGCAATGATCACGAAAGAAAAAGTCGACTTCCTGCAACAACATTACTTTTAAAAGGTGGAAGGGAATTGAAGCAGCAGAATCTTTGGTTTTGGGCTTATTTCGCGATATTCAGCTTTATTCATTTACATTTTTTATTAAGGGGGTTCAAGGTCGAGCTTCACTATGTGATTAGCATTCTTGTCACCTTGTCCGTCACCCTTCTTCTCTACCGAAACATTCAGGTACCTTTATCGGTGCTGAGTGCGCGGTGGCACTACAGCATATTTATATGGCAGGGTGTAATCTTAGCTTTATATCTTGGCACGGAACGCGCCTGGATACATGGGGCCCTTTTTACGATTTTTATAGGGTTTGAATCTATGAGAATAGCAGGATCGAAGAAGATTTCCTTGCTGACTCAGGCCGTCAATCAGTTCGAAGAAGAACGAAACCAGCTGAATGATACCTTCAGAGTGGTCCGCAGCGAACGGCATGATTTCCTCAAACATATTTCAGCCATTCATTTCATGCTGGAACACTCTGAGGTGAAGGAAGCGAAAGCCTATCTGGATGATTTGGTGGATGGATACGAAGAAACGAACCTGTCCATAAGGGGCGAAAGAGGCAGCGTGGCAGGCATCCTTCATGACATGTACAGGCGGGGCAAGGATGCAGAGATCGAGATGATTTATGATCTTGATATGCCTTTTTCCACCCTGCCTTTATCCGACAAAGATATCGTGACCCTTCTCGGGAATGTCTTGTCAAACAGCCTGGACGCCTGTGAGGAATTCCAGCAGAAGAAAGGCAAGCATCCAGAGATCACTCTACAATTCTATAAAAGAAGCGGATTGTATGTGTTGAATTGCGAGAATGACTCGTTAGAGATCCCCTCTCACATCCTCGATAAACTTTACGATAGCTATGGTCATACTACAAAAGCGGGTGGCCACGAGGGGCTCGGGACTAAAATGATTAATGACATTGTAAAGAAATATGGGGGTTATTTGGATTTTATCCATAAAGATGAGTCGTTCACGGTGAAGATCAAGTTTCCTGCCATTCACTGAATGGACATCGGAGGGGTAGGTCCCAGTTTTTTTAAAAAAAGCAGACAGTAAGGAGCTTGTGTGCATTCCTTTACTGTCTGCTCAGCCTTTGGATATCTGCCTCGATTTTATACACCCGTTTTTTTGTAAGGATCAATACAAGGAGGCCCCGCATCGTCCCCGTATGCCTCTATTTTTTCATTCCTGTATAAACATAAATCGCGTCTCTGAGGAATTCCGCAACACCGTCCTGCTCTTTATCATAGTAGGCTCTGAAGCGCTCATCCGCTACATACATATCTCCGAGGCCCGCATGTGCTTCCTTGCTGTATTGCGGCCAGTACATAGAAATCCATTGTTTGTGCAGTTCGGCCGCTTTCTGGGCGGTCTCGCTTGATGGATCCCCGGTCTTGAAGGCCTCCGCTAACGTTTCGTGGATATCTTCAGCGAGCCTGTTCGCACGCTCATAATCTTCCTGGGACATATTTTGAAGTTTCGCGTTCGATTGATTTACCGTATCGTCGCCATACTTCTCTCTTATTTCTTTTCCAAATTTCCGTTCATTTTCATCAATCATGTCTTTCTTGAATCCTTCAAACTTTTCTTTATCAGACATCGTCATTCTCCCTTCCTTCACGGCAATGGTTTTATCGACATTGGCAATCAGAAGATCGAGCTGTTTTCTTTTTTCCAGTAATTGTTCCCGGTGTTCAGCCAATGCGCTTGCTAAGTCAAAAGTGGGATCGTCCAGAATATCCTTTATTTGTTCAAGACTCACACCCAGTTCTTTGTAAAATAGAATTTGCTGCAGCTTATCAATTTCCTTCTCCCCATAGATCCGGTATCCGGATGAGTTGATCCTGGCCGGCTTCAGGATTCCGATTTCATCGTAATAGCGGAGGGTACGGGGGCTTACGGCTGCTAATTGCCCTAGCTTTTTCACGGTATATTCCATAGATCTCACCTCCTGACAATTTAACTGTACACCTTGACGTTGCGTGAAGGTAAAGGGTTTTTTAAAATTTTGCTCTGTTAAATACCGCTGTTGATTTCATCTGGGTTCATGAACCGTTGTCCCCTTAGTCTATCCGTCTCTCGGAGACCGCATCACAAACCATATCATACATCTTTACGACACCTTCATTCGAGGCTTCGAATGAGAAAGAATCTTCTTTCTGGATACCAAGGGATTCCGCTTCTTCTGCTGCATCTATGTTAGCACCCATGAAGATGAATTCCCAGCTGTAATTGCTCTTCTGGTGTTCGATCATCGTCCTCACTTTTTCATACGTATACTCCCGGCTGGCATTTTCCATCCCGTCTGTGGTGATGGCAAAAATCACCTTGCCGGGCTTCTCCTCTTCTTTTGTTTGGGACAGTCTTCTCCCTGCTTCCGAAATCGTTTTTCCTACTGCATCAAGTAATGCCGTGCATCCTCTCACATAGTACTCTTCATCTGTCAATCTAGCATGGCTGGCATCAATACCGTTCCACAAGACCTCTGTTTGATCATCGAAAAGTACGGCTGTAAGGCGTGTTTCACCTTTTTGTTTACACTGCCTGTCAATAAATCCGTTGAAGCCGCCAATCGTATCGCTTTCCAGTCCTCCCATGGATCCGCTTCTGTCCAGCAAGAAAATAATTTCAGTCAAATTCTTATTCATCTTCATCATCCTCCCTGTTGGTTCATGGTATAATCATATTGGAATTTATCCATTATTTGGTCGCCTGGAAAGCGACATTTTAGAAGGGGGTCTGTCCTTTGCTTCCAAAAGATTTATTAGACGAAATAGAGGAATACATATCCTTTCATTTTACTAACAGCACCAAGGATTTCTGCCTTGAAGCTCCCCGGAACATTTATGAGGAGGAACTGCTCCCAAATGAATTGGATGATTTTATCAACCTCAACCGCAAACCAACTTTAAATCAGGTACTATTTCAATTCATTGAAGAAAAAGGGGTAAGCGATTCTGCGATCTACAAGAAGGCGGGACTTGACCGCAGGCATTTTTCAAAGATCCGCTCAAACCCTGACTATCACCCTAAAAAATCCACCCTGATTTCCCTTGCCTTCGCCCTTGAGCTCGACACGGACGACGCAGAAGATTTGTTAAGCACAGCAGGATATTCCTTGTCAGAGAGTGAGACATTTGATTTGATTATCCAATTTTGCCTGAATAAACAGATTTACGACTTTCAAACTGTAAATGAAATACTGGATCATTATAAATTAAAGCCATTAAATGCATAGAAAAGAGAGCAGGGGAAGAATCCCTGCTCTCTTTTCATGCTTCATTTTTTCCTGACTGGTATCCAGATCTCACTTCTAAAATCAGGAGAACTGACATCCTTATGTTCATTCCAAAGGACCTCAGGGCCCTCCGCCTGTTCATAATTCGAAGACGGGAACCATTCAGAATAAATCCGCCCCCACACGTTTTGAAGTGTATCCGGGAATGGACCGACTGCTTCAAATACTGCCCAAGTCAAAGCGGGCACCTCCAGCTTTTCAAAGTGCGCGGGGCATTCTTTTGTGGTGGCTGCCCCGATGTAATGATCGAGTTCCCCTTTCTCCTCCATCCTGCCTTCCGAGAAGTTGGCAGAAGCGCTGATCAATCCGGAAGGCTCGATATTGGAAAGGCTCTTCATCTCGTTGATCATTTCTTCATTCAAGCTTTTCCACATGGAAGCAATCTCGGGGTTGACCCCATGGAATATGATCGGAACCCTTTTCTTTATACCTGCAATACAAAAGGCTTCCATTTCTACGATACGGTAATTCATTTCATTCCCTCCATCTATGGTTAATTGGAAGGTCATTTTTGGAAAGGCTTTAAGGGAACTGCCGTTTTCCCTTGCTTCTGTCGGGGTACACCCATGAATTTCCCTGAATGCTCTCGTAAATGAGTCAGGTGAACGGTATCCGAATTTAACCGCTGCATCGATCACTTTTATATTCTGATCTCTCAGCTCTTGAGCAGCAAGAGTCAATCTTCTTCGCCGGATGTATTCCGACAGGCTGATGCCGGACAAATAAGAAAACATCCGTTGAAAATGGTATTCGGAACAAACCGCGCGCCTCGCGACTTCCTTCAAGTCAATTTCATCCGCCAAATTCGCTTCAACATAGGTCAAAGCGTCATTCATTTTCTGAAGTGAATCCAAGTGAATGACCTCCTTTACATTCATAGAATAGCAGGGTTTTTATAGGAGTATCCGACAGTTCATGCCGCATTTTGCAGGCTTAACGTACACGGCTTTTGCTGAATCCGTCAATCATGTTCCAGACAGCAAAGGTAATGAAGATGGTGCTCGATCCCCACACGATGCGATTCACGAATTGTTCGGCACTTACATTGAATAAGTCAGCCATGTAGGTAACGAATTCCGGTTGAAAGACATTCTGGTTTGATACGATGATAATGAATACCGCCGTTGCGATGATTTCATAAATGGTATTGAATATGGCGACTTTCTTCGTCCATTGCTTCTTGAAGAATTTAAAAAGCGCGAGCGAGATTTCCAGTCCAATGACTGCGATTACAGCCGGCCAAAATGAATGTAATACTTCCTGATTCATGGAAGGAGTGACAAAGACCAATCCGTCCCCGTTGTTCTCATAAATGCCCAGAAGCTTGTTGGCATTGAAATATACCGTTGCCCAGATTGCGGTCCATAAGAGACTACCGAATACCTCATATTTAGAGATGCCTCTTTTTTTAGGGATATACATGATCTTTTTCAAATCATCCGGCTTCCATTTTTTCAGGTCAAATGTAAGCGGCGCGGAATCCTTTACTTTATCCGTTCGTTCGATGATTGCAAAGATCAATGTGATCCAGAAAAACACTTGCATCCCCACTTCGATGACCCTCCATATTCCTTCTCCCAGGATGGTAAGAACGATATCGAGGACCGCCCTTCCTTCTGTTGGTGAGAAGAAATATTCAGCAACAAGGGAGATGACTGAAATGGCGGCAGCGATCGGCAGGATCATTTTAATCAATGAAATATACATATCATAGTAACGCGGCCCGATGAGATGCATTGGTCTTTCACTGTAGTTACTTGCCAGGACGGCAGGATTCCCCATTTCCGACAGGACACCTTTCACGTCTTCTTCTGTATAATCCTCCGGCAGCATATCCCCGATTGCCGACCTCAGTTCAAGTGCGATATCCTCACGATTCTTTTCAGGCAGTCTGCGTGTCACTTCCCCGATATACACATCAATCAGATTCATCGTTTTCTTCCCCTTCCAATAATTGATGCAGTTCTTGCGAGTTCTTGATCCACTCTTCTTTCAACTTCTGAAACACTTCGATCCCATAATCACTGAGTACGTAATATTTCCGCGGCCTTGTCTCCGATGTATCCCAACTGCTCGTCACAAGCTCCTGTTTTTCAAGCCTGCGAAGGAGCGGATATAGCGTACTTTGCTCAATCGTGATTCCTGACTTCTCCAGACGATGAACAAGCGAATAGCCGTACTGGGGGGTACGCAATTGGCTTAGTACTGCTAATGTAAGATTTCCTCTTCTTAATTCTGTCAGTAATGATTGCAGTAAATTATTCATTTATCCACCTCGTCTCATACGACACTGTATGTCATACACTATACGTATACTATATGTCATACACTATTGTTTGTGCAACACTAATTAATTTCACGTCACTAGTCGATTCATTTTTTCCTGACGATACATGCACAGCTTCCATTCAGTTACACATACGATATGGTGTTACAGATAACCCAGGAGGCTGTTTGATGATGGATATGTTTTATTTGCCCAACCAATTCTGGTTTGGAAGACAGGGCGCAGAAAGTTATGGAGCAAAAGGGGCCCTCAATGCTCCTTCTCTGACATTGCCTGAAATGCTGATCTATGCCATACAAGATGAATATTTGGCTCAATCAAGATACAATGCGATTCTTGGGACATTCGGTTCAATCCGTACATTTGAAAGAATCAAAGAAGCGGAACTAAGGCATATTGCGGCACTGGTTCAGTTATTTAATTTGTACGGACTTCCTTTGCCCCCGGATAGTTCACAATCTTTCGTTCAAACCCCGGCTTCTGGTAAAGCAGCTTTTGCCCAGGGAGTAGAGGGGGAAATTGAAAATATCGCGATGTATGACAGATTTTTAACCTATGATCTGCCGGCTGATGCCCGATTCGTGTTTACGAACCTGCGCAATGCATCAGTGAATCACCTTGCTGCATTCGAAAGAGGTCTTGCCAGGAGGCAGAAATGAATAAAGGCCCGTCCCGCACTGCGTTAAAGCGGTGCGGGACGGGCCTTGTTTATCCGGCTGGCAGTTTAATTTTGTCTTTTAAGGTCGAGAAGTAGGTTTTGACTGATTTGATTGGTGTCACTGGAGCCGGGGCATCTGGCCCGGCTGCTTGATCCATCAGTTCCGGGGTGTAAATGCGATTTCCGTTCACGATGCTTCGGATCGAGCCGGCAAGCTCTTCGCTCGGACTGTCCTTCAGCAGATATCCCCTGATTCCGGCTTCGATGACACGCTTATAGCATCCGTTCCTTGCGAATGTGGTCAAGATGATTACTTTGCATTCAAGGAGCTTCAATTCTTCCGCTGCTTCTATACCGGTCTTCTGGGGCATTTCCATATCCATGATACAGACATCGGGCTTCATTTGATGCACAAGTCTGACAGCCTCTTCCCCATTATTCGCAAGACCCAATACTTCCATATCTTCTTCTAAATCGAGAAGGGATCCAATCGCTCCCAGCAGCAGCTCTTGATCCTCTGCAATGACAATTCGAATCATGTATGTCTCTCCTTCTTTAGCGGCGTTTACAAAGATGACTCCCCTTTAAGAGGGGAGTCATTGTAACCCTAGAGTTCAGGCTTCGCTTCAGTTGAGATCTTTGTTTTCGGTAAAGATTTGACGTCTTTAAAGCTTACAAAGTTCTTTCGATCTTCGTCCCACAGGCGGAAACGAAGGGAGGTCAAGCTTGTAGCGAGCGTGATCGTCGGCACATGCTGCAAATCAGGGATGCTGTTGTGAGTCTCTTCAAGCCGGTAGTTCGGCACTCTCGGACTTAAATGGTGAATATGATGATAGCCGATATTCCCGGTAAGGAATTGAAGCACTTTCGGAAGCTTATAGTAGGAGCTTCCTTCTACCGCGGCCAATACATATTCCCACTCTTTGTCTTCTTCAAAATAAGAGTCTTCAAATGTGTGCTGGACGTAGAACAGCCAAATGCCCGCCGCACCCGAGATCATGAAGATCGATCCCTGTACGATCAGGAATTGCTGCCATCCTACTGTCACACCGAGAAGAACAGCCACAGCAGCGATCAGGACGTTTACCAGATACGTATTCATACGTTCTTTCTTCCTTGCACCTTTACGGTTGAATCTATTTTTAATAAGGAAGACCCAGATCGGTCCTAATACAAACATGACGATCGGATTGCGGTAGAAACGATAAGCAAGGCGCAATTTCAGAGGCGCTGCTTTGTATTCATCCACCGTCAGCGTCCAGATATCCCCGGTACCGCGTTTATCCAAGTTACCGCTTGTTGCATGGTGAACGGTATGCTCATGTCCCCATTGATCGAACGGAAACACCGTGATGACACCGAGCGCGGTCCCCACAATTCGGTTCGTACGGCGGCTTTTAAAGAAGTTATAGTGCGTGCAATCATGGAAAATGATGAAGATCCTTGTTAAGAATCCCGCTGCGATCACCATTGGCACCAACGCCAACCAATAAGACACAGAAAGACTTTGATAGGCAAGAACCCATAACGTGATAAACGGCACCAGCGTGTTAACCAGCTGCCATATACTTTCTTTTGTTGTCCCTTTTTCAAAGGGTGCTACTTGTTTTTTCAGAGTTTTAAGTTTTGACATTTATTAAAATCCCCTTTTCTTTGGGTTGTAAAAACAACTATATAGGAAGAAGAAATTTATTTTTAGTAGTAGGTGTCATAGCTTGGATATGACATTTGTCATATCGGAGGGTTATTCTTTCATAAAAAAGCGCCTGAACCCCGGTTTAATCATGCTTTAGCGTACCCGGAACAGGGCAGAAAAATGTTCATTTTTTTGACTTTCTTTAAGCTTATTGTTGTTTTAATAAAAAAACCTGACTCTATTTCTACAAGAGTCAGGTCTCATTCAATCTTTTTTAAACGACGTAAACTTCAAGATGATCTTCATGAATTCATCATAGGAAGAATTCCACTGGTTGTACCACTTCCGGACGGTTTCGACAAGCCAGAATGGAACTGCCTTACCTTCAATCAAATGGTAATATTCTTCATATCCCCTTTTTAAATGCTCCCAGCGAAAATCATTTCCGGGAAGTACATATTCAGAGACATCGATGATCTTTGCACGTCCATCCTTCATCAGAATATTTTTCAGATGAATATCCCGGGGATTCAAGCCCTTTTCCCGTACATATTCCCTTGCTTCCTCAACGTCACTCACAACCTGAGGAGGGATGCGGATGCCTTGAAGGATGCAGTCAAAGAGCGTGATCCCTTCTTCATAACTCAATACAAGGAACGTGTCATAAGCAGCATAACAGGTAGAGAAAAAAGGTGAATCACCGATCATGCTGTATACCTTTTCTTCTATATTTATCTTAGGAGCTTTCTCTTCTGCGTATAGCTTAAAGGCATATTGCGGGACATCAAGGTGCTGAAAAACGGCCGCATCCGTCCCCACACCGATACAGCGAAGACGATCATGGCCGCCCGTGATGGTGACAGGTTCATTATTGGGGTTGGAAGTAACGATTATTTGGGATAGGGAATGAATTGCAGTTTCCCAATGAGTAGTCATGTCATTCTCCCTTCGTGTGAGTAATACCTGGTTCATTGATTACTATGTTATTCGCATCAATATAGCATTTATTACTCTGAAACTTCAACTTTGAACCTATTTGTAATTTCTATCAGTGCAGCCTTTTTCAGGGATGTTTCTTTCGGAAAAAATCACTCGCAAACAATGACTTCCCGGACAAAATTCCCTTTCGTGACGACGCATCGGTCCGTGATTTCGAAGCCGGCTTCAAGGATGACTGGATCGACATCCTCGACCGTGACAATCACGACTTTTGAGGCAAACGCCCTTGCACTTTGAAGCATTTCAAGCTGCTCTTCCGGGGTGATGACCGAACACAGGTTATAAGGAAGATCGATGATGGCCGCATCATAACGGGCTGTGACATCTCGTATGTCCTTCAACGTCACTTCGCCTTTTAAGCCAAAATGGGCCATGTTTTCCCGTACACCTGATAAAATAAGCGGATTCCGGTCGCTTCCCACTATATCGATTCCCATCGATAATGCCTCGACAAGTACCGTTCCGATGCCGCAGCATGGATCAATCAGCTTCATGCCTTCCGGATTCGGGGCAGCAATGTTCACGACTGCCCTTGCAACGCGTGTGCCGAGGGCTGTTGAGTAACTATGAGGCTTCCACTGATGCTTTAACCAGATCGCTTCGTTCTTCGAATATTCCCCGAGTACCCATTTCTCACCCGTGTTCAGGATGCCGAGCCAGATGGATGGGTCGACCAGTTCCGCTTCGCCTTTCATATGAAGGCCGACTTCCTTCTCGATGCTGCGCAGCTTTTTAAAACCGACTTTTTCATGATCGGGATTTTGTACAAACACGATTTTGAAGCCATCGAATGACTCCAATTTCTTTACTTCTTCTATGAGCTCTTCTAAACTCCCACCCTCGCAGATGACGCCGAGCCTTTCTCTTATGAATGGGCTTCTGCTCGGATCGATTTCAAAAGAGCTTTCAAGAATATCGGATTGGGAGTCCACACCAAATAAAGCCCGCCTCTCCAATGCACATAAGCCTTCCTCATTTGGTTCCCAGGTAAAAGTATATAGATACGAACTTGGTTCGATTGCTATTGTTTTCATCGTTTCATCTCCGTGTGATGGTTTATTTCCTCCAAAGCTGTATTTCTCTATTGTACCACTAGTGTAAACTACCGTCTTAACGTCTTAAAGGCCCGTCCCTCGGTGCGTTAATGCGTTACTTCATAGAGGGACGGGCGTTGAGGGATTACATTGGGTTTAATAAGGGAACATCTATACTAAAAAGGAGGAGAATTCATGCCTGAAGGTCCAGAAATCAGGAGGGCGGCCGATCAAATTGAACGTGCCCTTCAGCACAAACAGGTGGCGGATGTTTATTTTGCTTTTCCCGAACTGCAGGGTTACGAGGAAATCTTGCAGGGTGCTGTTGTGACGAGGGTAGACACCAAAGGGAAAGCCATGTTAATTCGTTTCGATAATGGCTACACCATCTATTCACATAACCAGCTTTACGGAAAATGGTATGTGAGGAATGTGTATAACTACCCAAAGACGAATCGACAGCTGCGATTGGCGTTACATAATGAGAAGAAGTCGGCACTTCTGTACAGTTCATCCGATATTGAAGTGCTTCGAGACGAGGAGGTCAGCGCTCATCTTTTCATCGCGAAGGTCGGCCCTGATATTTTGAGTGAAAAGGTTACTCCCCGGGATCTGCTGCAACGGATAAAAGATAGGAAGTTTTTCAGAAGAAGATGGGCGATCCTTCTGTTAGACCAGGCATTCGTGGCAGGAATCGGGAATTATTTGAGATCTGAAATTCTATTTTCTGCAGGCATCCATCCCTCTCTCCGTCCAATTGACTGCAGTGAAGAACAACTTGTAAAAGCTGCTGAAGCCATCATCCGATTGATGGAACAATCTTACCGGACAGGAGGAATCACAAATGATCTTGAGCTTGCAGGGAAACTGAAGGCTAAAGGAGTCAAGCGCTCAGGCTATCGTCACTGGGTTTTCAACCGTGAAGGTGCACACTGTTTCATTTGCGGCACCGAAATCGAAAAAACACAAGCTGCTTCCAGGAGACTTTACTACTGTCCTGAATGCCAAAAATAAGAAGCCCCGTCCCGCGGCGCGTTAACGCGTCATTGTGCAGCGGGACGGGCCTTGTTTAGTTTCTTGCCTCGTGGACTTTTAGTTTCTTCCCTTTAACGTTGGTGGTTTTCATGGCTTGGAGGACGAGCGGACCTTTTCCGTTAAGGATATCGACATAGGTCAGATTTTCCTGAATGGTGATGATGCCGATGTCGTCTGCGTTCACGCCTTCGATTTTGGCGATGGTTCCGACAAAATCCACTGCCCTGAGCTTCTTTTTCTTTCCGCCATTGAAATAAAGCTTCATGATTTCTTTGTTTAATCGTTCGCTTTTATCCGATTTGATGTCGGGAATCCGATTCAATTTTTCCTCAAAAGCACTTGCCGCCATCACGACCTCTTCTTTTGAAGGCTGGTGAACTTCAGCGATTGTAAAGCCAATATACGCTTCGATTTCCTCCAGGAATTTCTTTTCATATGGAGTGATGAACGTGATCGCTTTTCCAGAGTTCCCTGCCCGTCCTGTTCTTCCGGTTCGATGGACGTAGCTTTCTTTTTCAAGCGGAAGATCATAATTGATGACGTGTGATATCCGCTCGACATCAATCCCTCTCGCAGCCACATCTGTTGCGGCCAGATAACGGAATTCTCCCCGTTTAAACTCATCCATCACCTCAAAACGGGCTTCCTGATTCATGCCTCCGTGAATCTTATCGACAGGATATCCTTTATCAAATAACTCGTCACAGACCTTATCCACATTCTCTTTGGTCCGGCAAAAAATGATGCAGCTATCCGGATTTTCAACGGTCGTCACATCCGTCAGCAGTGAAAACTTATCTTTCTCCTCCACTTGTATGACAGAGTGGTCAATTTTATCAGTCGTGATGCCCTTCGCTTTCACCTCGATATTCACGGGGTCTTTCATATAGTTGTGGCAGAGCGATTCGACGTCCTCAGGCAGTGTGGCTGAGAATGTCAATGTCACTCTGTCGGCAGGGAGTTCCTTTATGATCGCTTCAACTTGTTCGATAAAGCCCATATTGAGCATCTCGTCCGCTTCATCGATGACAAGATAGTTCAGCTTGTCCAGCGGGAATGTCCCTTTTTCGATATGATCAAGGACACGGCCGGGTGTACCTGCGACCACATGCGTTTTTTGGTTCAGTTCAAGCTTTTGACGGTAAAAAGGGGATTTCCCATATACGGCAGCGGCTTTAATCCGCTTAAATCTTCCTATGTTGGTGATGTCTTCTTTCACCTGGACCGCAAGCTCCCGGGTAGGCGTAAGGACCAGTGCCTGGGGCTTGTTCTCTTCCCACTCCACCATTTCACAAAGCGGTATCCCGAATGATGCCGTCTTTCCGCTTCCGGTTTGCGATTTCACGACAAGATCTTTCTTTTCCAACGCAATTGGCAGTACCTTGGACTGCACTTCAGTCGGAGTTTCATACCCTAATTCCGTCAGGGCCCTGGTAATTTCCACGCTGAGCCCGAAATCGGAAAATCGTTTTGTATTCATATAACAACACCTTCACTTTAATTTTTTTCGTAAAATGTCAATAAGAAAAGCGCAAGCGCCTTGTTCAGCCCCGACAAGCGTTGGAGGGGCGACCGGTGAAGTCGCTCCTTGACTTCATCGGGCGGACCGAAACGTCTCGAGGGGCTGGGCGCTGGCGCTGGACAATTCTCGAATTAAATTTATACTTTCTTGTAATTAAAAAAAGGACCCCGCAAAGAGAGTCCTTCGTTTAAAGCTGTTACGCTTTGTTTACGTTAGCCGCTTGAAGTCCGCGTTGACCTTGTTCAGTGTCAAACGTTACTTTTTGACCTTCGTCTAAAGATTTAAATCCTTCGCCTTGGATAGCTGAGAAATGTACGAATACATCTTCTCCACCTTCGATTTCGATGAATCCGAAACCTTTTTCTGCGTTAAACCATTTTACTGTACCTTGTTGCATAATTATTTCCTCCTGCGTGGATTCAAGCCCACATGTTATTACTATTGTTGCTCAAGTTAGATATCAAAGGCGAAAAGTTTAAATACTTTCATTCCTTACAGACCGAACAAAAATAATTCTTCCTAACCTTAACAGGTAATGAAGCTAAAAGCAAATCCTTTTGAAAACCGCTGGCTGCAGCCGGCTTTTTGTGACGCATTTATTTATCTGAGGCGGATTTATTCCCGTGCTTCACACCTTTACTCTTATAAGGCTTGTTGCTCTTTGCCTTATTGGCACCGGCCTGCCAGCGATTCCAGCCTTTCTTGCCGGTCCCTTGACCCGTTCCGCTTTTTTTCTTCGGTTTGCTCATGCGTTCCCTCCTCCTCATCTGCTGCATGTCTTTAAGTTCAACATCATACCATAAGAACCAATGAAAAAACAGGGCCCATCCCCCGTCGCGCTGATGCGTCAGCGCAGCGAGGGACGGGCCTTTAGCGTGGTGAAGAACTCTCCTTGATAAGATCACTCCTTCACATTCAAACCCCATCTGAGGTATTCGATCAGTAATTCGGTTTGTTCTTTCAATTTTATGCTTTCGGAACCCACGATCGCATGATCCACAGCCAAGCCGTCAACATAAGAGATGATGTACCTGGCAATGACTTCCGGATCAAACCGGGGTGCAAATTCCCCTGCCTCTATGCCTGCTTTGATGATTTTCTCGGTGAATCCATAGGCATGATGATACCTTTTTTTGGCATGCTCCCGTCTTCTCTTTTCGTTTCTTCCTGTTATGAAGTACTCAAGCTTTGAAGGTGCCAGCGGATCCATATCATCGGTCGCTCTTTTTTCTTCTCCTAAAAAGGTCATTAACAGCGCTTCCCAACAGGAACCCTGCTGCTCAATCATCGCCTGCAGGGAATCATCCATGATTTCCTTCTGTTGTTCCCCGATCAGCGCTTCAAAGAGATCTTCCTTATTATCGAAATACTGATACAAGCCGCCTCTGCTCACCCCGGCTTTATCCATCACGTGTTTCATCGTGGTATTTTCATATCCCTGTTCAATGAAGACTTCCTCTGCAGCCTGCAATAATTGATTACGTCGCTGCTCCTTGTGTTCCTGGCTGACTTTCGGTGACATGATGCTCCTCCTCTGCTACTTTTTTTCGAATGGCAATCGATATAATGAAAAGCACAATCAATAACGAACCCGTCACGATAAAGGAAGGGATGATGCCGATCAAAGTGGCAAGTGCCCCCCCGGCCAATGGCCCGATGATCGTGGCTGTCGTCGTCGTGCTGTTGATGACTCCGAACACCCGTCCCGTCATGTTCACAGGCGTTTTTTCCTGAACCGCAGCCTGGAATGGTATGAACACGAGGGCTGCGGTACCGCCGGCGAACAATCCGAGTGCAGGGAACCAAACCAATGAAAGACCCACATCATAGTAAGTCATAATCCCCATCACTCCAAATCCGAGACCGATCCCGAGCACTCCGATGCACATATAGATGAACGCGTTATAATCCGTCTTTTTCGACAGAACTATCCCGGTGATCAGCATCCCGACGCCAGATCCCGTCACGGTATAACCAAATAAATCCGGGGACGCGTCCGTCAGCTGCCGAAGCAGCATGATGATTTGGGAGTCGGATAATTGAAGGATCAGCAGACTGATACCCATCAGGAACAATCCATACATCAAAAAGGGGCTTTTCTTGAGGAACTGAAATCCGACTTTTAATTCCTCTTTGAATGAAGTCCCTTTTTCTTTATTTTCATTTTCAACTGAGGGTTCAATCGTCTTCACTGCTTTTGGTAAAAATAAAATCAGCAGTGCTGAAATGAAAAACGTCGCTGAATCTATATAGAAGACATTATAGGTCCCCACCGCTGTCACAAGGATTCCGCTTACCAGCGGACCGATGACTTTCGTGCTTGAATCAATCATGGAGGTAAGGGACATCGCCCCCTTGATTTCCTCATCCGGAACCAATTCCTTCAATTTTCCATTCTTCGCCGGAACAAACACGGAAGAGAAGATCCCGATGAGGAAAAGGCAAACGTACACCATCCATACATTTGAAGCAAGCGTCAACAGAAGAATGAGTCCCCCTCGGAGCACATCGGATACAATCATCAGGGTCTTCCGTTCCATCCTGTCAGCAAACGTCCCGGAAACCGGTCCCAATAGAGCCATCGGCAATGCCAGGCTGAGGATGATGAACGACATCTGCATCGGCGTCGCTTCCCATTTTAACCCAACCAGCGTAATGATCGCCACAATACTCAGCCAGTCCCCCAAACTCGATATGGCCTGGGCCGTCATCAACGTAATGAAGTGTTTATTCTTTCCTAATGATGTTGACTTCATATTATTACCCCCCTTTTTACAAATTAGACAACTGTGTCGTTTTCTTACTCTAATTATATCGACACTCGTGTCTCTTTACAAGTTGTTTTTTATAAAAATCTAAAAATTAGGCTTGGCTGCAGGGATGGAACACCTGACTTCCTGGCGGGAGCAGTGACTGCTTCGGGTTGAAACGCGCATCTTCCAAACCAACGATTTAGGGACGGGACCTTCCCTAAAGGTTCTGGCAGCCGGTTCTGATCAAGTAACGAACCTATCCTTCGCAGGGCAAATCAACCTGCTTCCAAGTGGGTATTTGCCTTTATTTTAAAAAAAATCAAAAAAAGGGTTCTAAAAGACACTAATGTCGTTTATAATAACGACACAGGTGTCACTTTTATTGAGCCACCGGCATAAGATTTAAAAAACACCAAAAACTCACTTGAAGAAAGGAGAATCATCATGCTAGTTGTGCTGCTGAGTTACATTTTTACTTCTGATCATGAAACAAAAAGGATTCACGATCTGATCCTTGACCGCCGCGCCGAATTCAAAAGCCGCTTGTTTTAATCTCAAATCATAAAGGAGGAATTCCTATGTTAGCCATCATCAAATTGTTTTTCTTAAACAGCTCTGACCCGGAAGCAAAACGTATCAGTGATACGATTCTCGACCGCCGCGCCGAATTCAAAAACCGATTGTTTTAATCTCAAATCACAAAGGAGGAATTCTTATGTTAGCCATCATCAAATTGTTTTTCTTAAACAGCTCTGACCCGGAAGCAAAACGTATCAGTGATATGATTCTCGACCGCCGCGCCGAATTCAAAAACCGATTGTTTTAATCTCAAATCACAAAGGAGGTATTCTTATGTTAGCCGTCATCAAATTGTTTTTCTTAAACAGCACCGACCCGGAAGCAAAGCGCATCCGTAATGAGATCCTGGACCGCCGTGCCGAATTCAAAAACCGTTTGTTTTAATCTCAAATCATAAAGGAGGTATTCTTATGTTAGCCGTCATCAAATTGTTTTTCTTAAACAGCACCGACTCGGAAGCAAAGCGCATCAGCGATGAGATCCTGGACCGCCGCGCCAGATTTCACAGCCATTTGTTTTAAGTTAATCCGTAATAACTATTGAGAGCATCACCCACCAATGAAATAACATTCTAAGGAGACTGGTATGACAACGTATTTGGATCAATCAATACCTTAACAGTGCTCGTGATCCCTTGGCCAAGATATCACGAGCACTATAATTGTACCTTCATCTAAACTTCCTCATTTCCTATCTACATTTTTCCCCTCATGAACGAATCATTCCATCAGATAAAATAAGGACTGTTCCACAGCGTACCTGAGGAACAGTCCTACACACGTTAATTCAGCGTTTCCAATTTTTCTGCTGTGCTGGTTTGGTATTTCTTCTTTCTTCTTCCTGCCCTTTTGAATCCAGCTCCCAAGGAAGCGAACAGTTTGTAGACGGAAGGGATCAGCACCAGGGTGATCAAGGTGGCAAAGAGCAAGCCAGAAATGATGACGGTGGCCATTGGCGCCTGATAATTCCCTGAAGTGCCCGAGGCTAATGCCAATGGAAGCATTCCGCCGGCTGTCGTCAGTGTTGTCATAAAGATAGGACGTACCCGGTCTTTTCCTGCTCTTACAAGTGCTTCCTCAACGGTAAGTCCCTCTTTTCTCAGCTGGTTCGTCCGGTCAATCAGGAGAATCGCATTATTGAGGACGATCCCGATCAGCATGACGATCCCCATTCCCGACATGACACTCAGTTCACGCTGGGTGATGAATAGACCCAGGATGACACCGGTGATGGTCATCGGGATGACCGACATGACGACGATCGGCTGGGACAGGTTATTGAACTGGACAGCCATCACGAAGTACACAAGGAAAATGGCGATGGCCAGCACCAAGATCATTTCTTGAATCAGCTCCTGCTGTTGTTCCAGATCACCTGCAACGGCAACCGTGTATCCTGCCGGAGCTCTAAACTCTTTTATCATTTTTTGGACTTCCCGATTGATGGCACCTAAATCTTTATCTTTAATATCGGCAAAAACGGAAATGAAACGATCCCCGTCTGCATGAGAAATTTCGTTAGGTGTATCGACACTTCTTAATTCAATGAAACTCGAAAGCTTCTCTTCTCCCTTCGGAGTGGATACAATCAGATTCAATAGTTCCGAATTCATATCCGTCTTCTCATTCCATTTTACCAGCAGCGGAAAAGCATCATTGTCAATGCTCATTTCCCCAACAGGCACTTCCAGGAATGCTTGCTGGATGAATTGTTTGATCTGTGACTGAGTTAAGCCGGCAGCTTCAATTTCATCCTCTTTTACATCAACCACTTGTTCAAGAGAGGTGCGATCGATCGAAGTGGTCACTCCTGTAATACCCTCTATTTCCTCAAGCTCTTTTGTAAAATTGTCCGCCGTTTCTCTCAGACCTTCAAAGTCGTCACCTGAAATATTCACCTGGACTGGGTATCCTCCGCCTCCGTTCATCGCAGAAGCCACATTTTCGATCGGGGTCGATTCTTCAAGGTCACGGAGAGAACTGAAGATTTGTTCATTCACCTTCTCTTGTTCCTCTGTGATGTCGTCCCCTTTCGTCATGTTGATGATCGTGTAAAGCATACTGCCATTATCGAGGACATAGCTTGTTTCCACATCCGGAATCCCGGCAAGGGCATCCGTCATTTCACCCACTACATCCTCTTTTTCCTGCAGTGATAACCCTGTTTCGACCTTCACCATGAGCTCAGCGTAGCGGTTGAACATATCCGGCATGATAGTCATCGGCACTTTGGTAATTAAAAATAATGACGCAGCGAACATCATAAAGAATAGCCCGATGACAGCAAAACTGGTTCGTTTTTTCTTTACCGTCCAGGAAACCATTCTGCTGTAGAGACCGGTGATCCGTCCTTCCTTCCGTGCCTTCGTTTTTTCACGCAATTTCAAGAAGTTTTCGGAAAGGGACGGGATGAGCGTAAACGCTACAACCACTGAACTGATGAGTGTGATTGCGACGACCGCTGACAGCAGGATCATGAATTGACCCATCTCCCCGCCAACTAAACCAATAGGTAAAAAAACGACAATGGTTGTGAGCATGGAAGCAAACACGGCTGATGCGACTTCTTTCGTTCCTGCAATGACCGCTTCGAATTTCTCCATTCCCTGCTCTTTCTTTTTATAGATTGATTCAAGGATGACAATGGAGGAATCCACCATCATTCCGATTCCCAATCCTAAACCGACCAGCGTCAACATATTGAAACTGTAGTCAAACAGGAACATGGTTGCAAATGTTAAAAACACGGATGTCGGAATCGAAAGTCCGATGATGAACGTAGCCCGCAGATTACGAAGAAACAGGAACAGGATGACGACGGCGATGATGCCCCCGATCACGATATTCCCGGTGACCCCATCAAGGGATTCCTTTACATAGTCTGCCTGGGAGACGACTTCATTCACAGTGAATCCATCTACGAGCCCCTCGTCCCTGATTGCCTGGATTTCTTTCCGCACTGCTTCTGCCATCTCAATTTGGGTCACTTCCGATACGCGGCCGACCTGGATAAAAATAAAGTCCTTTGTGCCATTTTTCCAAACGATCGAACTGGTGTCTAACGGCTGAACCGAAACACTCGCAACCTCTTCCAAACGTACGAAACCTGTTGAGGTTGGGATTAGTATGTTTTTAACATCCTCCGTATTTTCGAGCTTGGTGCTCCAGCGTATTGTTGGTGAATCTGCTTCTCCACTCAACTCCCCGAGGGTTTCTTCCCCGCCCGCACCGCTGATCACAGCAGCAGTTTGTGAAATATCGATGCCAAGCTCCGATACTTTATCGCGATTGAATTCAATCGCCACCTCTTTCTCCTCTATACCTGATAGTAAAACGTCACTCACCTCTGGCAGTGCTTCCAGCCTCGGCTCTAAAATGTCTCGGGAGAAAGCAGTGATTTCCCCCATATCCTCCCCTGACACATCCATAAAAAACTCGTAACTTTGGCTCAAACCAGCCTGCCCCGCCACCACTTCTTTGATTGCGGTGTTATCCGCTGCTGCAGCATTCGCCAAAGCTTCAACTTCTTTGGACAGTTCATCTCCTTTTCCACGTTCAAACGTCACCATAATGGAACTTCTGCCTATGTAAGTGGTTGACTCTGTCTTTTCTACCCCTTCTATTCCATTAATCTGTTGTTCTAGTGGATTTGTAATCGTTCTTTCTACTTCAATGGCAGACATATCTCCAGCATTGATATCAACATAAGCTGCATCAAATTGAATGGGCGGCAGCAATTCTTTATCCAGCTTGAAGACAGAGTATCCTCCAATCACCAATACTAATAAAACCATTAGCCCGACTAAAATCTTTCTGTTTACGATGAATTTAAGTAAATTCATTTCCTTCCCCCAAATCCCAGGTAATTTTAATTCTCCACAAACATTATAATAGTACTTTAATCCTAAATATATACATTTTTTCTCTTAAATTATAAAAATTGTAAAAGTATTTACATTGTGTCTATTTGCTCACAAAAAAAGCTTCGGGGTTCTATTTGAACCCCGAAGCCTTTTCTGAATATTAGATTAACCTTCCATCACTTTAATGACAATTTTCCCTTTTGCATGATGGGTTTCACTCAATGCGTGTGCATCTTTCAACCCTTGTTCATTGAAAGGGAAGGTTTCACCTATGATTGGCTTCAGCTCCCCTTTTTCATAGAGGTCTGCAAGCTGCTTCAATTGCTCGCCTTTCGGCTCGAGCCACAGGAAACCGGCTTCGACGCCGTACTCCTTTGCTTCATCCTCACTGGGAGGCTGGGCGATGGAAACGAGCTTCCCGCCTTTTTTCAATACTTTATAGCTGCCCGACTGGATCTCTCCGCCCATTGTATCAAGGACGATATCAAAGTCATTAAGAACCTCGCTGAAATCTTCTTCTTTGTAATTGATGAACTGGTCTGCACCCAGTGACTTCACAAACTCTTCATTCTTGCCGCTCGCCGTCGTGGCAACGTATGCACCGAAGCTTTTGGCGATCTGGATGGCAAAATTCCCGACACCTCCGGAACCCGCATGGATGAGGACCTTCTCCCCCTCTTTTATGCTTGAAAAATCAACCAGGCACTGCCAGGCCGTCAATCCGGCAAGCGGGATCGCTGCTGCTTCTTCAAAACTCATCGTGTCAGGCATAGGGGCGAGCAGGTTCTCATCCACGACAACATACTCGGCATATGTCCCTTGGTTTGTCGTCTCGGGTCTGGCAAATACTCTGTCTCCGATTTCAAAACCTTCTACATTCTTCCCTTTCCTGGCTACGACGCCAGCACAATCCCAGCCTAAAATGATTGGGAATTCAAACGGGAGCATCTCCTTCAGATACCCTTGACGTACCTTCCAATCGATTGGGTTGATTGAAGTGGCGCGGTTGGATAGAAGTACTTGATCGTCTCCAATATCCGGCTGCTCCACCTCCCTTTCATTCAGTACTTCCTTATCACCATATTGATCGATAACAATCGCTCTCATTGCTTTTCCTCCTTGCCTTTCATCGTTCTTCACTTTCATGACTTCCTTCCAAATTCACGGAGATTCACATAGATGTATCTTTCCCTAATCGTTTCCTTTCCTAAACACGAAAACTCTCGATATGAAAACGGCCCACCCCTTGCTGCTTTAAATCTGCAAGGGGCGGGCCGTGTGTATGACCACCATTTTATTGATTTTTAATGTATTCTTTCAGGACTTCCAAGACATAGGCCTGGTTGGCTTCTGCTGTTTCGGGATTATACTTTCCGCCGTTCACTTTATTGTTGGATAACACTCTTATTCCAAGGTAAGGGACATCATAAGCTGCGGCAATCTGGGCCCCCGCAGCACCTTCCATTTCTTCGACGGAGGTGCCGTACTTTTCATGGAACCAGTTGATCCGGTCGACTTCATTATTCCACACGTCGGCAGAACCGATCGTTCCTTCCACGACTTTCCCTTTCTCGTATTCATCTTTCACTGCATTGGCAGCTGCAAGCAGTTCTTCATCGCCTTCGAAGTAGCGGATGTTTTCGGCATCCGGATCTTCACCGGCACTTCCTTCAGATGCCAGAAGGTCCATTGGGATCCAGTTCTTAGGTTCGATTCCTTCATTCTCATCTAAAGAGCCTGTCTTTAATGAGCCCACATTCACCGTTCTCTTCCCCAACACAATATCAAATACATGTAAGTCGGGATCATGCCCGCCTGACGTTCCTTGATTGATGATTGCAGCCGGGTTGTATTTTTCAATGGCGACTGCCGTTGCAGCTGCCGTATTTTCCATGCCTTTCCCTGTTTTTGCAATGATCACCGGATAACCATCCAGCTTCCCTTTATAAAAGACAAAAGAGCCTGATTTCTCTTCTTTTACTTTATCCAATTGTTCCGCCAGTTTTTCAGCCTCGATCGGCATCGGCCCCTGTACGATGATCGGCTGTTTTGCTTTTGCTGCGGCTGTCCCTTGCTCTTGTGAGGTGCTGCATCCTGTCAGTCCCCCGATTGCCAGAACAGCCAGGATGATGAATGTCGATAGTTTTTTTACCATGTTGATCCCTCCTGATGAATGTAATACCCGTAAAAGACAATAGAAAAGGCCTGGAAAAGGAGTGATTTCTACCTTCCAGACCTGTGAAGTCAAAGTATCTTCCATGGGACATACACACAGCATATCTCTATTCGCGACGATTCGAAAAAACGAATAACCGAACGATACTTCAACCCGTAGTCTGGTTCTTCCAATGGGAACCAGGTAGAGACTCTCAGACCATATCACTGAATTTATACGAGTATTTATATGTAATTAGTTACTAAGCAAGTCTAACAGAGAAAAATGAGGCAAACAACCCCAAACACGAATTAATTTAAAATAAAATAATTTAATGTTCGTATTTAAATAGTTAACCGACTAAAAAATAGGCTGGGACAAAACCCCTGTCCCAGCCTATTTAATGTGGTCTATCACGTTATCAGGTTAAATCTTCATCTCCCAGCGTTCCTTCTGTGTTTCCTTCAGCTGTTTCTCCGTTTCTTCAGGATAAACGGTCCGGAATTTATGGTTCTCTGCCGGAATGATTTCAATCATCTTTTTAATCATATCCTCAGGATCGAACTGATCTTTCAGCCCTTCCTGCTGCTTTTCGATGTCTTCTCTGCGGGTGAAATTCTTTTCATCATCGAACCACTTCCAGATTTCCTCTCCGCTTCGTTTGTTGAAGCCTGTCTCAAAGGCTCCCGGGTTGATGGTTGCCACTTTCACCCCGAATTCTTCAAGTTCTGACTTCATCGTTTGGGCGATCCCTTCGACTGCATGCTTTGTTGCTGTATACGGGCCGACATAAGGCGTCGCTGAAATCCCCGCCATCGAGCTCATGAAGATGATTTTCCCGCTTCCCTTCTCAACCAGTTTCTTTGCCGCTATCTGTGCAGTTTCCAGCGTCCCGAATACATTCACCTCAAAAAGGGCGCGGAACCGGTCCATCGGCACTTCCGCCAAAGGTCCGCCTTCATTGATCGCCGCATTCGCCACAAACACATCGAAATCATATTTTGCGATTTGTTCCTGATCGCGCGGATTGGTGATGTCGAGCTTGAATACTTCCATCTCCAGCCCTTTATCTTCCGCTTCCCGCATGAGATCTGTCTTCTGTGAAGTGAGTTCCGTCGTCGCGATCACCCGGTGTCCTTCCTTTGCCAATCCGAGCGCTGCGCCTCTTCCAAGTCCGCTCCCTGCACCTGTGATAAAAATCGTCTTAGCCATTTCATACTCCTCCTGTCAACTTGCTTCTAGTCTCTTTCTTCCCTTCACTTGAAATATGAAACATAATGAAAGACCCGTCCCTCGAACTGGTAACGCGTTAACGTGTCGAGGGACGGGCCCACTAGCGTTGCACGACTTCAAAAATATGTAAAATAACGCAAAATGGTAAAATTTCTTTACAAAAACAAAAAAAGCCCTAATGTAGAAGATAGTGACCTAAACGTTCCCTAATCTTCTACAAAAGGAGCTCACGCAATGAGTAAAAGTATAGGTCAAAGAATGTTAATTTGTCAATGTTTATCCCAACTTCCTACGGAAGATTTACAATGTCCTCTTCTTGATTATGGAAAGAAGCTGACTACAAAAGCCCTATTAAGGATAGGTGTGGCTGCGCACCTGGATCAGATGAGTTCGTATTCTCATATTGAAGAAAAGATCCGAGCGTATACCGATCTAATGAAACTATTGAATGTCAACGGGATTAGTGGCTCTCAAATAAGCCGGCGGATCAACGATCTTTCTACCGAGGTAGTACAAAGTGTTTTTATCAAAGTAATGGCTAAAGTTCGTCACTACACTCGGAAGCAAAACGGTATTTCGAATGCGATTGGACGTTTGAACATCGTGGATTCTACAGAATTTCGGTTACCTGAAAACATGTGTGACTGGGCCTTTATTTCAAAGGGCCATAATGCTGTTAAAATGCATACACGATTGGTTGTCACTTCCAAAAATACAGTGTTTCCAGATAAAATCGTCCCTTCAACGGGTAATGTGACAGACTTTGAAAGCTCAGATGTCATCATTGAAGAGGCTAACGCTACCTATGTCATGGATAGAGGGTATGGATCGAAGAAAAACTTGATGGACTGGTTGGACAAAGAAATTGATTTTGTTGCCCGTATTGGAAAGAACTTAGTTCTTTACACATTGGAAGAACGAGAACCAACTCACTCGTCTGTTCTAAAAGACGAGACCGTTAATTTTGGTATTTCAAATGAACCCGTTCGCTACATTGAGTTTGTCGATGAAAAGAATCAAGTATATCGGATTTTGACCACTCGCTTTGATTTAACGGATGTGGAAATCCTCGAAATCTACAAAAACCGATGGTTGATTGAACTCTTCTTCAAATGGATAAAGGGTCATCTCAAGATGAAAAAGATATGGAGTACCAAACCGCAAGGTATCTGGAATCACATGTTTCTAGCACTAATCGCATACGGGCTATCACTGTTAATCAAGCTTCAACTGAACTCAACGAAGACGGCATGGAACTTCTTTCGAGTCTTACAGATTTATTTATTCCAACCGGCAGACAGAATCTTGAATGAGTTAAACCGAAGGAAGAAACCATCCAAAGGAAGGCAGAAAGTGCAAAAACCTCTGGGGAAAAAGAATCTGTTTTTTGGTGATACTGGGATTGTGATGGTGAAAGAAAAGAAAACGAAGAAGAAATAACAATGGCACATTATACATATGTAAAAAAAAGGGAACAAGGTTGAGTTAACACCTTACTTCCCTTTTTTAATTTAGAAACTCAAAATAGATGTAAAATAATTGAATATATTCAATTTAATTACTTTCGTGCAACGCTAGTGGGACGGGCCTTTATCATTATCATGTGCCGCAGAACGTTCGGTATGGCCGTTCTGAAGGCGGAGCCGGTGCGCAGTATTTTTCCTGCTCTGGAGAATGCTCATAGGGATTGGAGAGAACCTTAAGCAAGCCCTCCATAACCGTGAGATCTCCCCTTTCCACCGCCGCTTCCAGTGCTTCTTCTACCCGGTGGTTGCGGGGGATGACTGCCGGGTTGCTGTTCTTCATCAATTCCTGGACATCTTTGTTGGAATTTTGCTGTCGATCAAGCCTTTCCTCCCAGCGATTTTTCCACTGAGCAAATTCTTCTGAGGCAAATAAAGCTGAATCTTCCTGCTGGTTAAAAGTCAAGGAGCGGAATGTGTTGGTATAGTCGGCCTCATGTTCATGCATCATGCCAAGAAGTTCTTCTATTAAAGCCTTATCTTCTTCCTCTTCATTGAAAATTCCAAGTTTTGCCCGCATGCCTTTCAGCCAGTTGGAATGATACAACTTAGGAAACTCCGAAATGGCATCCTGGGCGAGTTGAAGGGATTTCTCATCCTCATCATGCAGCAGCGGGAGCAGTGTTTCTGCGAATCGGGCCAAGTTCCAGCCGGCGATCGGCGGCTGATTTCCATACGCATATCGTCCCTGCCGGTCAATGGAACTGAATACCGTCGCCGGGTCAAATGTGTCCATGAACGCACATGGACCGTAGTCAATCGTTTCCCCGCTGATTGTCATATTGTCGGTGTTCATCACACCGTGGATGAATCCGGCATGCTGCCATTTGGCAATGAGTGCAGCCTGCCGCTTGATCACTCCCTGCAAAAATGCGAGGTAGCGGTTCTCTGTTCGGGCCGCTTCCGGATAATGGCGCTCGATTGCATAATCAGCCAAGGCACGGAGATCATCAAGAGAGCTGAATTTTGAAGCATATTGAAACGTACCCACGCGCAGGTGGCTTGCCGCCACCCGCGATAGGATGGCTCCCGTCTGCTCGGTTTCACGGATGATCGACTCCCCTGTCGTCACGACCGCCAGACTTCTCGTCGTCGGGATCCCAAGGGCATGCATCGCTTCACTGATGATATACTCGCGGAGCATCGGCCCTAGCCCGGCGCGGCCATCGCCTCCACGTGAATAAGGCGTCCGTCCAGATCCCTTCAATTGGATATCGACCCTTTCGCCTGAAGGTGTGATCTGCTCACCAAGCAGGATCGCCCGTCCGTCGCCGAGCATGGTGAAATGCCCAAATTGATGACCTGCATATGCTTGTGCCAAAGGCTCGGCACCCTCCGGAGGCTCGTTGCCTGCGAAGACCTCCACCCCGGATCCGGTTTGAAGGATTTTTGCGTCGAGTCCCAATGAATCAACCAGCGAACCGTTAAGGATGACCAGCTCCGGAGAACGCACGGGAGACGGCATCTGTTTTTTAAAAAATGACTGCGGAAGTTCCGCATAGCTATTGTCAAAATTCCAGCCGGCTTCCGTTTGATTTTTTTCCTGCATCATCATATCCCCTTCTTTACTTTTGACTTTTATCGTAAGGCCAAATCAAATGCCATTATGTTATCTAATCTATCCCCATACTAACATAAGTGATCTCACGTTATAGTCTCCACTGCCTGGGGAGTGTTATACTTCGAGAAAGAATGGTTCACGCAATTTTACGCTGCAAAGGACTGTCTTTAATGCTAGAAATGATTTACTATATCGATAGAAAAAGCAAACGAGGTGGCTCTATGAAAGTTATTGAAACAGACCGGCTCACTCTCCGCTGGGCGGAGGAAGAGGATGCCGGGTTCATTTATGCATTGCTGAATGAGCCTGGATGGATGAAGTATATAGGTGACAAAGGGATCCATTCTCTCGAAGATGCAGTGACCTATATTCTAAAAGGCCCGCGTGCTATGTATGAGAAGGAAGGATTCGGCCTATTCTTGACCGAATTGAAGGAAAATCATACTCCGATCGGGTTGTGCGGATTGATCAAACGGGAAGGGCTTGAAGATGTAGACATCGGTTTTGCGTTCCTCTCTGATCATCAATCACAGGGATATGCATATGAGGCAGCAAGCGGCACACTGGAGTTTGCGAAGGAGCACGGATTAAAGCGGATTGTGGCGATTACGACAAAGGATAACCACTCATCTTCCAAACTTCTTGAAAAGCTCGGGATGAAGCATGAAGGGTATGTGATCCTGCCCAATGACACAGAGGAATTAAAGAAATACACAATGACATTGTAATACTTATTTGTCCGGCAAAATGAAATGCCCGTCCCAGACTGCTTTAACGTGTTCACGCAGTGAGGGACGGGCTTTTCATTATTTAGCTTGTAGTCTGTTTATGCGGTCATCAAGGTCCGGGTGAGTCGAGAACATGGCTGATTTTCTGCGGCCGTTGATTTTCAACGTGGAGATGGCTGTATCATCCTCGCCTCTCATACGCGCTGAATAGTCTTTCAGCATACGCAGGGCATGGACCATTTTATCCTTCCCGGCAAGATCCGCTCCGCCGCGGTCTGCATGGAACTCCCTGTGACGGGAGTACGCGAATACCACCAAGCTTCCAAGGATAGAGAAGACGATTTGGAAAAGGATAACGGCAATGAAATGAACGATCGGTGCCATTTCTTCTTTTACAAAACGTGAGGCAATCCACGCGGCAATACGTGAAAGGAACACAACGAATGTATTGACAACACCCTGCAGAAGCGTCATGGTCACCATGTCGCCGTTCGCCACGTGGGCAACCTCATGGGCGATGACACCTTCCACGGCATCGTCGTCCATCTCGCGGAGGAGTCCGGTTGATACGGCAACGAGGGAACGCTTCTTCGATGGTC
This sequence comes from Bacillus sp. Marseille-Q1617, assembly GCF_903645295.1. Lineage (NCBI taxonomy): Bacteria > Bacillati > Bacillota > Bacilli > Caryophanales > Bacillaceae > Bacillus > Bacillus sp. Marseille-Q1617. Next base: position 871,631 of record NZ_CAHJXM010000001.1, on the reverse strand, counting down.
CTGTTGCGAAAGCATTCACTTCCGGCGAGTCATAGATTCCAACCTCCGGCATATGCATAAGTCCGGCAGCTCTTGATAGACGGTGGACTTTCTCGACAATCCCCTGTTCTGCTGAGGACAGCGGTCCGTTCGGATCAAGCACACGGACATTCATCATTTTTTTGGCCATCCAGCGCGACAACGCCAGTGAAATGAAAGATCCGGAGAAACCGATGATGGCACTGAAGATCAACAGTGCCCCGAAATCTATCCCACCCGCCTCATTAATATAATTTCCGGCTCCAGTCACCGAAAAAATGATGGAGATGGTGAGCAGGACCAGGATGTTGGTCAAAAGGAAATAAAAAATACGTTTACCCATCTATCTGTTCACTCCTAATTTTTGAGTTCATATGAACTTGTATTTGAACCTATTATAAAACTTTTCCTGGTAGACTTCAATGTATTTTTACTGGGGGTGGAATTGACGGGGCTGAGGTGAAGTCTTACTATTAAGGAAGAATATACAGAACGAAGGGGGTTGGATTGTGGAACGGTTTACTTTGTCACGAAAGGAAATGGCTGATTTGCTGCATTCATTGAACGGCCAGCACGTCAACACCCCTATCCAGATATTGAAGAATGCCTGGTCCTTTAAGAATCAAGAGGATATAGTCAATCTGCTTTCATCAGGCGTCCCTTCCATCTTCGAGAAGATCATCAAACATACAAAAAGTGAAATCGGATTCTCAATCAATGAAATCGTGTCCCTCGGCAATCAGATCGAATATACCCATCTCTCGCCGAGTGCGGTTCAGAACTGGGTGAAACGGGATATCAAGGAACTGGTGGGAAGACCCCAAATCGGGAAGAAATACAATGTAGACCAGGCAACCATGCTCTTGATTGTCGAGGATTTAAAGTCATCACTTGACTTTGAGTCCATCCGGAAGATCCTGACGCTTATCTTCAATAATCCTGAAGACCGGTCAGATGACATCATCCATCCCATCGACCTTTATTCAGCCTATGCATCCGTCTTTGAAAAACTCCATCACCGTCCGGTTCCTCATGTCGACGGTGACGGGCCCATGAACGAATGGATCGAACAATTCATCCATGCTGAATGCCGGAATATCCTGCCAATGTTCAAACATTTGAATGAAGGTCAAGTGATCTCGGTGATGAACGTGCTTATTGTCTCTTCCTTAAGCGCCCAGGCCGCTTACTATCAATCAGCCGCCAAACAATACGTCTATGCGGCCCTGTTCCTGCAAGAATAGTTCCTTCCAAAATAAAGGCCCGTCCCAGACTGCTTTAAAGCGTTAATGCAGTCTGGGACGGGCCTTCGTTTTAGTACGGCATGTTTCATAGCAGCTGGACGCTCTATTTTAAGCCTTTAGCTGCGTCTCTCGTTTTTGGGATTCCATTGACTATTCAGCTCTGACATAGTTGGTGTGGCCGTCGATTTCCACGTCGTTAGGCACTTTCAGCAGGATGAAATCCTGGCCGAATCCCATGCTCGGACGTTCTCCGAAATACCAGTTTTTCTCTCCGGAAAATTGTTGAAAAGGAAAGCCTGACGAAAACTTGGTCATATTCACGTAAACCATTTCGGGAGCTTTGATAGAAAGAATCTTCCCGCTCAACTCCAATATCGGGGATGATTTTTTGTCGGTCATATCCATCCCATCGATGAATATGTTCCCTGTGAAGTGTACGGCTTCGATGACACCATCATCACTTACCTTCTTTTCCACAAAGACCATCACGGTGGACGCCTCTTCATCTAAATGGGTAATGTCCAACTTTGGCTGGTCATACGGAAATGACCAGCTTTTTTTCTCTGTATAGACACCATCAATACCAACACTTTCAAGTGTTCCTGAATGAGCGGCATCCAACACTCTCATTTGCTCACTCTCAATCCTTTTCATTTCTACAGCTGAAACTGTTTTAAGCCCTTCCCCATTATCAGGAAGCACACTGGATGAAACAATGGCAGCCACAAGCAGGACGAGTGTGTAGCCGCCGATCACCCACCTGGTCTTCTTTGAGCCGACCCTTTTTCTGCGGCTCGCCTTGACCATGAATGTCCCTACTCCCGCTACAAGAGCGAGAATGATAAAGATAGGCAAAAACATCAACAACATACTCATTTTCTTACCTCCATTCGGTTTGAAACTCCCATGCTTCCCAGAAGTAAAAGGAACGACACTCCCAGGATTTTAATAAGAAAGATAATGAAGGAGGTTTCCGACCCAAAGAATGTTCCTGCGTTCACAAGTAAAGTCGGATTCCCGGTCAACCCGTCAAGGATCAACGCTCCAACAAACATAACCGGCAAAAGGAGGGAGAAAATCTTGTTAAATTGGACCAACATCCCTACAAAATAACCTGCGCTTGCAAAGAGAAAAATGTACAGGATCGATGCTGCTGTACCGGTCACTAATCCCATCCCTGTCAAAGAATCAACCATGATTGTAGATTGATCTTTCACCATGTAGGTGATCCATTTGAACAGATGGGTGGACAGATACACCGTGACACCCGCAAATACACTTGCCGAAAAGAGAAACAGCATATTGGAGTAATGACTGATCCTCCGGTTCGTCACAAAAGCATAATCATCGTATCGGTAAGCTTTCGTCGTAATGATGATTGCCGAAATGAATGCCCAGAGCATCATGAAAACCTGGATGATATCACTTGTAAAATAATGAACTTCATAATCAAGGGTCCCCGATGATCCGCCGCTCATCCCGGTCCCGTTAAACGAGAAGAAAACGGCGAGAAGCTGGATGACAACCAGAGAAGTAAATACGCCAAAATAGGATTTCAGTTTGTAGCGGTATTGTTTTTTCACGACATCCCAAGCTTTAACTTCTGCTAAATACATCGTCGATCCCCCCTTTTGATTGACTGGTCAAGTAACTGCATATATCTTCAGCCGATACAGGCGTCAACTCAAGTCCTGAAGCTTTGGCATCCTCGAGTTCTTCACAGAAACGGTCATTTTTTATGACGGCATAGGTCATCCCTGCCCCCATATCCTGCACATGAATGGGGTCGATATCTCCCAGCCATTTCGTAACAGATCCCGTCTTCCCCCGGACACCGATGGCATATTCCTTCAGCTTTTCAATCCCCATATGAAGACACTTCTGTCCCGCTTTGATCAGCAACACATCTTCCAAGAGATCTTCCACTTCCCCCAGCAGATGGCTGGACAGAATGATCGTTCTCGGGTGAGCGATATATTCTTTTAGAAGCGCCCGGTAAAAATCTTTCCGAGTGGCTGCGTCCATCCCGCTCGTAGGCTCATCGAAAATCGTAAGCGGGCAGCGGGCGGCAAGGCCGATGATCATATTGAACGTACTCCTCATTCCCTTGGAAAGATTGCCATGATAATGATTAGGATTGAATGAAAAGTATGAAAAGAGGCGGTGAGCAAGTTCGCTGTCCCAATTCGGATAAAAGCTTCCCGCTGTTTCAAGCAATTCAAACAGCGTCAACCCGCTGGAAAAACTCAATTCATTATCGATAAAGATGGTGTTGGCGGATACTTTCAAATTATTAAAGGGACTTTCCGAAAACACACGTATGTCCCCTGAACCATGATGAAGAAAACCCGCGATGATTTTTAACAGTGTCGTTTTTCCCGCTCCGTTCCTTCCAATCAATCCCGTGATCTTATTTTCCGGTAATGTAAAACTCAAATCGTTCAGTGCCTTATGACTGCCATATTGCTTTGATAAACCCTTACACACCACAACGTTCATGACGTTTCCCCCTTTTCCTTCCGGTGCATTTCCCTGATCATGGCGATCAGTTCCTCCTCGTCGACGTTCAATTGAACGGCTTCTTTTGCAAGGTCGGCCACCAACCCGTTAAGCTTCGTATTCTTTCTATTTTTAAGAATGATGTTTCTTGCCTCCGGCGCCACAAACATACCGAGTCCCCGCTTTTTATATAAGATCTGTTCATCCGCAAGCAAATTGATTCCCTTCGCGGCCGTTGCCGGATTGATGTTAAACATCTCTGCCAATTGATACTGTGAATAAACCTTTTGGTCGCACTCAATGTTCCCCCCGAGAATTTCCGTTTCGATCCACTCCGCGACCTGCACATAAATCGGCTTCATACTATCAGGATTTAACACCAATATCCCACCACCTTTTTCACTAACCACATTAGTACATTACTCATGTAATGCACTATATATTACCATTATATGATAAAATTCCATTTTGTCACTAAAAAAGACAATTCCCTCCAAATGAAATTGCTTTTAGGTGGTTTTTTATATAAAAAATAGACACGGTCCCCCGTGTCCTTTTTGAGCCTATGCTTTCAATCGATCAACTTCTGCGATATTTCACAGCCACTCCCACGATCAGTAAAACAATCCCGATCATTCCTCCTGCAAACTGGTCTATGTAGAAATCCCCGTCCCTTACAAGCCGGATCAGGAAGCCGCCCCCAAAGATGACGGTCATGGCCGTGACGAATAAAAAAAGTGATTGTTTCAACTAATCATCTCCCTTATCTAGAAAAAGAGGCTCACTCGCCTCCCCCTCCGCAGCCGCCGTCCCCAGCGCTGAAGCCCCCATCAACTCCACTGCAGTGATCCGAGCTTCCGGTGTCGCCTCCGTAATAAGTCGTTTGACCTCCTCCGCCGGTATACGTCTCTTTAGATGAGTTGGTCACGAGGATCGCGATGAACGTAATGAGAAAGGGTACTAAAATGATAAAGAAAATTCCTGACATTTGAATCACCTCTTACTACTATTTACGGATTCAAAATGGTAAAGTTTCAATTTTTTGTAAAATAAAAAGTCTCCTTCTAAAAAGGAGACTTCATACAAACTATTTAAAAATGATTGAAATGATTTCATCCATGCTCATTCCACTTTCAATCTGGAATGTACCTGGTCTTAATTCATTTTCCAGACCGCGATTTTCCACTTCTTTGTAGAATTTCATGCCGTCATCGATGATCTTTGCTTCTTCCAAGGCATTCCCGATATCGATGCTCGTCATCCCCATCGAAACGTTCAGGATGGTGCGGTAGACAACTCCGGCTTCATTTTTCTTTTCTGATTTCTCTTCGGAGTTTTCTTCCTTACTTTCATTTACGGCTGCGACCTGTTTGTTCCATTCGTCTTTTGTATGTACAACAAAGCCTTTGGATGTCAGCTGTTCAACCATTTCATCTTCTGTAAGTTTCTCGGTTTTAATCGTTTTGGCCGATTTCTCCGTACTCTCGGCTTTAGAAGGACCGAAGAAATAGAAGGCGCCGGTGACAGTCGCTGCAAGTAAAAGGCCTAATGCAAAACTGCGCAGGGAATTCGGTGTCATTGTGCAACCATGCCCCTTTCAGCCTTTCTTGTCATGTAAGGAGTAAGCATGCGCTCCACCTCGGTTGAAGGAAGCTTTTTTTGTGATGCAATGCTTTCAATTGAATATCCGCGTTTATGCATATCAAGCATGTCACGAAGCAAGAGGCGCTCTTCAGAGGAAGCTTCCATTGCCCCTGACTGCTGTGCTGTAATTTCTGCATCTAATTGCATGTTCCGTATCTGTTGTTCGAGTTCGTGGACTTCATTTCGTACTGAAATCGAAACATTCTCCATTTGCTGTTCGAGCTGTGATTTAGATTGTGTCGTTTTAATAAACGATAAAATGAGCAGCACGACGGCTGTACCAAACAAAATGGCGATTACCCATCCCATCATGTGTTCCTCCCTTATGTATGAATCTATCATCCGTACTAATTATACCTTGATATCCAGCAGAATTCGATTTAAAACGACAAAACCCCACGATAGTCCTGTGTTTATGACAGAATATCGGATGCTGTTTGTTACATAGGGGCTATTTGAATATAGACTTTTGCCTGGCGTTACTCGATAAAATGTGCCGAAAAACGAATAAGATTCAGCATTAAATCAAAACTAAGATAGAAAATTAACGAATGAAACGGGAGGAATGGAACATGTCAAAGCCTACTCAACAACAGCAGCATGAAGCAGCGAAGAAGCTTGCTGAAAAGCAGATGAGCGATAAAATTGAAATATCGTCTGTACAAACGGATGGAAACCAAAAGAACCGTAAATAATGGACACACTAGAAGGAACTTGAATGTTTAAGTTCCTTTTAATATTTTCAAAAAAGAAAAAGCACCCCACAAGAGGTACTTTTCCTTAACTACTTATTTCATCAAGTAAACCCGCGCCTCATAAGGACGCAGTTCCACTTCCCGAATGTCTTCGCCAGCATCAACTTGGTAATTGCTGATCAACAATTCACCCTTGCTATCAAACTCAGCCGGCAGTTCGAATACAGGTGTTTCTCCTGAGAAGTTCAGCATGACGATCATCGTCTGTCCTTCATATTGCCTGCTGTACGCATAGATCTGGTGATGGTCCGGCATGATGAGGTCATAGGAGCCGTAGACCATGATCGGGTTTTCTTTGCGGAGTCCGATCAGCTTGCGGTAATAATGGAAGACCGAATCAGGGTCTGCCACGGCTTGTTCCGCGTTGATTTCTTTATAGTTTGGATTCACTTTCAGCCAAGGCTCTCCAGTCGTGAAGCCGCTGTGCTCCGTGTCATCCCACTGGATCGGCGTGCGGGCATTGTCCCGGCCCTTCACATAGATGGATTGCATTACTTTATCATGGTTTTCACCATTTTCTATCACTTTCTCGCGGTACATATTCAGTGTTTCGATGTCTTGATAGTCATCGATGGAATCAAATCTCACGTTCGTCATTCCAAGTTCTTCACCCTGATAAATGTACGGAGTCCCTTTTAGCGTATGAAGGAACGTTGCGAGCATTTTCGCGGATTCGACCCGATACTCTTTGTCGTTTCCGAAACGCGAAACCATGCGCGGCTGGTCGTGATTGTTAAGGTAGAGACTGTTCCAGCCCTCGTGCTCTAGTCCCTTTTGCCATTTCGTAAAACTGTCGCGAAGCGCGCTCATTTTCATTGGACGCAGATCCCATTTGCCTCCTGGTCCGGAATCGAGGTCAACATGTTCGAACTGGAAGACCATGTTCACTTCTTTGCGGTCCTCGGCTGTATAGAGCTTCGCTTCTTCCACGTTCACCCCCGGCATTTCGCCGACCGTCATGACCTCGTAGCCGGAAAGTGCCTTATCATGCATCTCCTGAAGATAGTCATGAATTTTGGGACCGTTCATGTAATAGTCTCCACCCGGGGCATACTTGCGGCCTTCAGGCTTCTCGGCATCAGGCAGCCCGTCCACTTTGGAGATAAAATTGATAACATCCATGCGGAAACCGTCGATCCCTTTATCAAGCCAAAATCTCATCATGTCGTACACTTCTTCACGAAGCTTCGGGTTTTCCCAGTTCAAGTCAGGCTGCTTCTGGCTGAACAGGTGAAGGAAGTACTGGGCCGTTGCCTCATCGTACTTCCAGGCAGACCCGCTGAAGCACGATTCCCAGTTATTCGGCTCGCCGCCGTCTTTCCCGTCTCTCCAGATATAGTAATCCCGGTACGGGTTGTCCTTCGATTTCCTGGACTCGACGAACCACGCATGCTCATCCGAGCTGTGGTTCACGACGAGATCCATGATCAGCTTCAAGCCCCGGTTGTGCATCTCATCAAGGAGACACTCCCAGTCTGCCATCGTCCCGAATTCATCCATGATGCCCCGGTAGTCACTGATATCATAGCCGTTATCGTCATTTGGAGATTGATAGACCGGTGACAGCCAAATCACATCGATTCCGAGCTCCTTCAGATAATCGAGCTTTGAGATGATCCCGTTGATATCGCCAATCCCGTCTCCGTTCGAATCCTTGAAGCTGCGTGGATAAATCTGATAGACAACCGCTTCTTTCCACCATTGCTTAGACATAAAATCGCTCCTTTACGTTGTTGATTCTAGTTGATCCTCAATCATTCTTCAATAAAGGTAGTATACTATGAAACCGGTTGCATTAACAGGCATAAATCCGAAGGCCCGTCCCTCGGTACATTAAAGCGGCACCGCAGCGAGGGACGGGCCTCTGATCTTAGAATTGGCAAGATTTATCCCCTCTTATTCTGTTCCTATTGAACAGGTATTGGTATACTTTTACTAATAGTTTGATATATTCCAATTTAGAAAGTGGGCGTGGAAATGCAGAAGCAGACAATTGGATTCATCGGGACAGGCGTAATGGGAAAAAGCATGGTTCGTAATCTCATGAAAGCGGGATTCGGACTGAACGTGTATACACGTACAAAAGAAAAGGCTGCCGATCTCCTTGAAGAAGGGGCTCGCTGGCAGGATAGTGTTGCAGCGCTGGCCAAGGAATCTGACATCATCATCACGATTGTAGGCTATCCGACTGACGTGGAAGAAGTTTATTTCGGAGAGGCGGGCATTTTGGCGAACGCGAAGCCGGGTTCGTATGTAGTTGACATGACCACCTCTTCCCCTGAACTGGCTGTCAGGATTTCTGAGAAAGCAAAGGAATCGGGAATCCATGCATTCGACGCACCGGTATCCGGCGGCGATGTAGGCGCAAGGAACGCTGCCCTAACCATCATGGTCGGCGGAGAAAAAGAGAACTTCGACGAAATCCTTCCTGCTCTTGAAGCAATGGGGAAAAATATTGTACTGCAAGGCAGCGCCGGTGCCGGTCAGCATACGAAAATGTGCAACCAGATCGCGATTGCTTCCGGGATGCTCGGCGTCTGTGAGGCGATCTTTTATGCTGAAAAAGCAGGACTGGATCCGAAAACCGTGCTGAAAAGCATCGAGGCCGGAGCAGCCGGAAGCTGGTCCCTGTCAAACCTCGGCACACGCATGATCGACGGCAATTTTGAACCAGGGTTTTATGTGAAACATTTTATCAAGGATATGAAAATCGCCATCGAATCAGCAGAAAACATGGGCATCCCTGTTCCAGGACTGAAGCTTGCGAAAGAATTATATGAGCAGCTGAGTCAATCAGGCGGAGAGAACAAAGGGACGCAGGCACTGTATCAGTATTATGAAACCATGAGTAAAGCGGACTAATTTGAAGGCCCGTCCCAGACTGCGTTAACGTATTAACGCGGCGGGGGACGGGCCACGATATTCTATCGAAGGTGATGTACATGAAGAATCGATCGATTTGTATTTTCCCCGAATTTCATAACGTTGAAGAAATTGAAGTGTTGAGAGAGAAATATGATCCCCTGCATTCCTTTATCCCGCCGCATATCACGCTGGTGCATCCATTTAAAAGCAACCTCACACAGCATCAATTGATCGAACATATCAACAGCTGCTTAGTTGGCATCAAACCTTTTGAATTCAGGCTGCAAAATGTAACGGGGGCACCTGACCATTATTTATTTTTGAATGTGAAGAAAGGGAATGATTCTATCATCGAGCTGCGGGACCGGCTGTACAGCGGTATTTTAGAGAAGTACTTAGTAAGGGATTTAAGTTATATGCCCCATCTGACAGTGGGAAAGCTTAGTACTGAGACAGCTTTCCACGAAGCACTTGAAGATGCGGTAAGCCTCCACTCTGTATTCAATGCAAGCATTTATAAAATTGCAGTTGAACAAATTGCTTATGATGGGAACTCGACTATAGAAAGTGAACTTATTTTAGATTGAGGTATTTAGCTCTGGCCACAGATAAATAACTCCATTTTGAATACTATTTCCCGCTTTGAAAATAATAAGGTTAACCCAATTCTAAATAAGGGAAGGAATTCAAAGCGAATGGATGGAAAGAGGATTCAAATTACTTCTTCAGAAATTGCTTCTCTATGGACAGCTTATTTAAATAATAGTATGTCCATTCAGTTTTTAAACTATTTTCTAAACACAGTGGAAGATACAGATGCAAGGTCAATGATTGAAAAGACCCATAACATTTCAGAGAAACTTCTCGTAGAAATAACAGAGGTTTTTCAGCAAGAAAAGATTCCTGTTCCAAGTGGTTTTTCAGATGGTGATGTCAACCTGAAGGCTTCTCGGTTATTTACAGATTCATTTATGATTACATATATAAATCATATGTCTAAAGCCGGGATGCTGGGTTACAGTGGATTTTTATCCATGAGTGCAAGAAAGGATATTAGACATCTTTTCAAAAATGGCCTTCATATGACTGCTGATTTATACGATGAAAGCTCGGAGGCTCTCCTTGAGAAAGGTTTATATATTCGGGCTCCTTATATTGATTATCCTCAGCAAAAGGATTTTGTAGACAGCAAAAAATATTTAAGCGGCCTTAATCCATTTACGAATAAACGACCATTGAATACGGTAGAACTTTCTCATTTATATATGAATATCCAAACCAATTTAATTGGTGCTAAATTATCGATCGCTTTTGCACAATCTTCACCTAGGAAAGAAGTCATTAAACTTATGCTCCAGGGAAAGGATATATCTGAAAAACACGTTAAAATCTTTTCCACCACATTACTTGAGAATAATACTCAACCACCTGTATCTTCAGATGTTTCAATTACAAACTCAACAGCAGAGGTTTTTTCTGATAAGTTAATCATATTTCATCAAGGCTTTTTAACTGCCGCGGGTACCGGTAACTATGCAACAGCTGCTGCTGCAAGTCAACGAAGTGACTTAATCTTGAAATACGAAAGATTATCTCTTGAGGTTGCACAGTATGCCAAAGATATTGCTTATTTAATGATTAAAAATGAATGGCTGGAACAGCCGCCGGGAACGATGGATAAAGTAAAGTTAGCCCGGGAAAAAAAGCAAAACTGAAATGTCCCCTTCTAATGGAAAAAGGCAAGCAGTGAATATGCTTGCCTTTTTTTATGACACACCAGAGGTGTCCTCAAACCATCAGCGAACCGCGGAACCCTCTCGCAGCATAATAGGATTCTGCTCCATTGTGATACACGAAGACGTGGCCGAAACGGAAATCACAGAAAAGGGCTCCTCCAAGTTCCCTGATATCAGCGGGTGTCTGTACCCAGCTCGACGTTTTCTTATCGAAATGTTCAAGTTTTTGCAGAGCTCTATATTGCTCTTCCGTCAACAGTTCAATGCCCATGGAAGCTGCCATATCGATGGCGTTGTTTTCAGGCTTATGTTTTTTTCTTGATTCCAGTGCTTCACGGTCGTAACAGACACTTCTGCGGCCTTTGGGGCTTTCCAGTGAACAATCACAAAACATGTATGCATCCTTCTTTTTATCAAACCCGATCACATCCGGTTCACCGCCGGTTCTTTCCATTTCATTGAGTGACCATAGTTTTTCATCATCAGTCTCCAGCTTAGCCTGGACTTCTTCCCATTCAAGATTTTCATGGCGATTCATGTTTTTCTCAAAACGACCTTTTAGTACTTTGAGTAATTCTTCCTTTTGTTCCTGTGACAGCTCTTTTTTATCGCTGATTTGATTTGTCATGCCAGTTCCCTCCATACTTATTGCTTTATGTATAACACCCTATTTATTTACTTCAAGACCTATACCGCAGAACCCTCCCAACGCCAAAATATCTCTAACCGGAATCAGCTCCCCTGCAACTCGTGAACCTGCTCTTGAAGTTCCTTCACCATCATTATATCCTTTGTCACGATGTCCAAGCCTAAATTAGATATATTTATAGAAGGAACATAACTTTCATACACAGAGATCATCCTTCCCCCACGCAAATAGGTTTCCTTTATGACGAGCCGGAAGATCGTGTCAAAATCCTCTTTAAATTCTTCAGAAATGGAAACAGCCAAAGCCTCGGCATACGCCGTATCCGGTCTGATTGTCACCCCAACCACTGCAGCTGGCTGTCCCTCGCTTTCCATTACAAAAGAAAAATCAAAGTCCACGGATCCATAATATTCTTTCATCATCTCAAGCTGTTGCTGGGATGCCTGTCCATCATTTTCTGTTACCGTTCTCCATTTCTCAAAATTAAATCCTTCTTCGATCCGCCATGACCAATTCGTTCGTGGGGAAAATAAAGTCTGTTCTTTAGAAAGGGCTGCCCCTAAAATAGGTGATGCACTGGTAACTTCAAATCCTTTTGATTGAAAATAACCGATTTGATCTGTCCATTGTTCTCTGAAACGTTGAGCGAACATTTCCGCACCAAATTCCTCACTGGAGGCAAAATCAAAAACGCGATGAAATAAATCGTCCTGGATCATTTTCCAGCATTCTTTCACCCATGGATACCCGAGTGAGACAAACTTACTTGAGCCAGTAAAACTCATGTATCCTACCAGTTCCTCCCCATCAAAAGCGAAGCATCTTGATTTGGGATGAAAATGGTCCCCTTCCTTGAATAGAGTAGGTGATCTTGTGCTTTTCCAAGCATAAGGCAGGCTTGCAGTAGCTTGTTTCCAAAAATCATATTGTAAGTCCATATCCTGTTCATCTTGATAGAAGCGATAGTGTATTGTCACTCTTTCCCCTCCCCTGATAAAAAATTTCTATATGTAATGATTAAATCCTTTAAATTCTTAGATTTCTTTTATAAGTACCTGGTTCATATAGAATAACATGAAAAATATTCCTATTTGCATAAAAATAACCTAATGAACACTCTCGTCATCAGGTACAAGTAAAATATATTAAACCTTCTTTATTCTTTACCACATTAACGCATCGAGGGACGGGCCTTTATCCATTACAATGATGATACTCTCTTCTCTTCAACTTCTTCAATCGTAAGGGATTGCACTTCCCTGTATTCAAACTCGAGTTTCTTGAAAATGGTGTCCCAGGAGAGTTGTTCTGCTTTCCATCTGGCTTGCCGGCTCATGAATTTATGCAACTCTCCATTTCCTGTAATTACTTCAATCGCTTCTAAGAAGGATTCGTATTGATGGGCTTTCGCTATCCATCCGTCTTTCCCATCTTCCACTATGGCGGTCACTCCGCCTTTGTCTGCGACGACGGCCGGAAGTCCAGAAGCAAATGCCTCTAATACGACGTTGCCGAATGTTTCGGATGCGGACGGGAAGACGAAGAGATCGGAGGAAGCATAGACTTCTGCCAGTGCCTCTCCGTTCAGATAACCGGTAAACGTCACGTCTTCTGCTTTCAACTCCCTCTCCATTTCTTTTTTCAAGGGGCCGTCACCGACAATGACCCATTGGACTGCATTTTTGACAGCAAAAGGCAGGAACTTGATGATTTTCGTTAATGTCTCCAGGTCCTTTTCAGGCGCCAGTCTTCCTACGTATAACAAGGTGAATTTTTCATTGAGTTCCTTCGTTCGTTTACTTGGAGAAAAAGTCTCACAGTCCACTCCCCTGCTCCATATGGACAGGTGCTGGAACCCTTTTGATTCAAGGTGTTTTTTTGTATCGATAGAAGGAACGAAAATTCTGCGGGCGGTGGAATGAAACCACTTCATATACTTCCAAAGAAGCGGGGACAACCAGGTCATCCTGTAATAATCCAGGTAAAAATCAAAATGTGTATGATAGGAGGCGACAAGTGGGATATTCATTTTCTTAGCACAACGGACACCGATCAGCCCCATCGTCAACGGTGTGGTCACATGGATAAGGTCGGGAGAGAATTCTTTCAGCTGCCTTTCAATCGCATGGGGATTGGCAATGGCCGTCCTGCACTCCGGATAAAAGAGAAAAGGGAAACTTGTGAACGAATGGACGTTGGGATACTGTCCTTTCCCCTCCTCGGTTTCAGGCACGAATACCTTATATTCGATGCCTCTCTTTTCAAAATAGTCCGTCAGCCTTTTCAAGGTCTTTGCGACCCCATTTACCTGAGGGTGGTACGTATCGGAAAACAAAGCGATTCTCATTTTGGACCCTCCCTTATCTTGATTCCGCTTTTTCTCTATTGACACCTATTACATAAAGGAAACCAAAAACGTTATACCCAAAGCCAGGAGTGCCCCCGCCATCACATCGGAAGGATAGTGCACGCCAAGCACGACCCTCGAATAAGCAACCAGTACACTGATGGGAAACAACATCACAATGGCCCCGGGAAAATGGAGCATAAACGGAATCGTTATGGAAAAAATGGCCGTAGAGTGACCTGAAGGAAATGAGTGATCCTCAAATGGATGACCGTGAAGCATCACATCAGGCAGCGAAAGATATGGCCGGATCCTTTTCACTGACCGTTTGATGAAATGCATGACGAAGTGACTGACACTCAAAACGAGGAATGCTTGAATGACGGCAGGTCTGATGGAAGGATAGAAACTGCCGAGAAGAGCCAATGCGAGAATGGAAAGGACGGAGATTCTGGCACCTCCCAAGTGAGTGATCATCCCAAAGAAGGAACGGTACAATTTACTTCCGTTTATCTTGTAAAAGAGCTGCTGATCCATTTTATGAAGTCCTGTAAACATTCGATCCATTGATATCACCCCTTTAAATAGTCACCTTCATTATAATTCCGGATTGTTGTGCCTCTTATAAGGAGTGGTAAAAAAGTGTAAATTTCTTTGGTGCTAATTGTAAAGGAGTGACTAGAATTTACAGTTTCAATTTATTCTCATTTCAAAAGAAAAAAGCCAACATTAATTTAAGTTGGCTAATCAACGTGTGATTACTGGCTTTAATTAAAGGAGAAGAAAAAGGCCCCCTGTCAAACGATTCACTTAACCTCCTTACTTATCGCCCTGCCAGCCACCCTGCCGCTGAACAGGCATCCGCCCACAAAGGTTCCTTCCAGTGCCCGGTACCCATGCAGACCGCCTCCGCCAAATCCTGATGCTTCACCTGCAGCATAAAGACCCGGTATTGCTTCACCTGCTGAATCGAGGACCCTCCCGCTTAGATCCGTCTGCAGTCCGCCCAGTGTTTTGCGGCTGACAATATTTAGACGGACGGCAATGAGCGGCCCGTTTTTCGGATCAAGGATCTTATGTGGCGGAGCGACCCGAATCAATTTGTCTCCAATGTAATGGCGTGCACCACGCATGGCGGTGATTTGAAGGTCCTTCGTAAACTTGTTGTCTATTTCACGGTCCCTTGCTTCTATTTGCCTCTTAACCTCTGAAAAATCCAACAGGTTATCTCCCGTTAATTTGTTCATTCTATTAACCAGGTCTTCCAACCCATCCGAAATGATGAAGTCTTCCCCTTTATCCATAAAGGCCTGCACAGGTCCGGATGCTCCCGGGAGAGCCCGGCCAAGGACTTTGCGGATGCTTTTCCCGGTGAGGTCGGGGTTTTGCTCGGAACCTGAAAGGGCGAATTCCTTTTCAATGATTTTCTGGGTCAGGATAAACCATGAATAGTCATAGCCGGATTTCTGAATGGCCTCAAGTGTTCCTAATGTATCAAATCCAGGAAAGTTCGGGGATTGGAACCTCTTCCCTTTCGCGTCAAGCCATATGGAAGAAGGACCTGGCAGGATCCTGATGCCGTGGTTGCTCCACACAGGGTTCCAATTATGTATGCCTTCCGTGTAATGCCACATCCGGTCCCGGTTTACAATCCTGCCGCCTGCATCTTCCGTAATGGCAAGCATTCGCCCGTCTACGTGAGCCGGGACGCCTGAGATCATATTCTCTGGCGGCAGCCCCAGCCTGCTCGGCCAATTTTTCCTGATCAGATCGTGGTTCGCCCCAATGCCGCCGCTCGACACCAGTACCGCTTGAGCAGAATACTTGAAGCTTCCGATCACGTCCCGATTACTGTCTTCCCCCCTTTGTGCCGTACTCGGGGCAAGAACCGCTCCTGCCACTCCGGTAACAGCTCCGTTTTGGCTGATCAACTGGTCCACCCGATACCGCGGAAAATAGGTGACCAGCCCTTTCTTCATATGCTCCCGGATTTTCCTTTCAAAAGGTTCGACAATGCCAGGCCCCGTTCCCCATACAATATGGAACCTTGGCACCGAATTGCCGTGGCCGTCCGCCAGATGGCCTCCCCTTTCCGCCCATCCGACAACCGGAAAGAACCGGATGCCCATCGCATGCAGCCAGGCACGCTTCTCACCAGCTGCAAAGTCCACGTAGGCTTCAGCCCATTTCCGTGCCCAATAATCTTCATCTGAACCTCTGTCGAAGCCGGCTGTCCCGAGCCAATCCTGCCAGGCCAGCTCCTTTGAATCTCTTATTCCGAGCCTTCTCTGTTCAAGTGAATCCACCAGAAATAATCCTCCGAATGACCACCAGGCCTGTCCTCCAAGTGAAGCTTCCGGTTCTTGATCGAGCAGGAGTACTTTTTTGCCTGCATTAGCTATTTCTGCAGTTGCAGTAAGTCCTGCAATTCCGGCACCAACAACGATTACATCATAATCCATTTCATCCCACTCTTCTTTCTCACTTTCCCCATTTAAAACAAGGGCTGCGTCAATTAGTTACAGTATAAACCCGGCTTTTGAAAGGGGTCAATAAATTGTTTGAAAATTTATACAATAATACCGAAGGCCCGTCCCAGACTGCTTAAAGATTTAAAGCAGTCTGGGACGGGCCTTCACGTGTGTCTTTTTTGGATTTATAAAGGTGGTGCAACAAATTCTACTTTTATTCGATCCGGATCTTCAAAGAACACAGCATAATAATCTTCACCGCCTGCAAGTGGATGCAGATGTTCGTAAAGGATGGTTATTCCCTTCTCCTTTAACTTTTCGGTCATCTCATCCACCCGCGCACGGGAAGCAGCATGAAAAGCCAAGTGGTTCAAACCGGTCCTGCATCTGTGATAAGGTTCATCCAAATACCTTTCTTCCGTCTGGACAAACACGAGGTACGTGTCCCCTAGCTTCCAGCTTTCCCCTTTATCCCACTTTTGATAGGAATGGTAGCCCAATTCTTTTAAGAACCAGCCCCAGAATTCTGTTGACTTTTTTATGTCGGATACATAGATTTCTACGTGGTGAAGCAGTCCTTCGGGCAATGTTCAGTCTCCTTTCCGAGCTGATAAATTTTCATGGTTCTTCAACTGGCCGCTCTGTTTCGATAAACAAATAATGTAATCATATTTAATAGAATGGTAACGACGAGAAGGGCTGCTGAAGCAAAAGCTACGGCGAACATCGTATCCAATAAGGCGGCCCAATCCTCTACCGTTACCTTGTGGAAGGTATATAGAATTTGAAAAAACAGTGACGTGCTGCAGGCACCAATGCTAATAATGGATAAGACCACCCAATTATTTTTTAGTTTTTTATCTCTCGTCAGATTCACAAGGGGGAGTATCCAAGCAATTAGTCCAAGTACGAGACTTCCAACATTAAGTAAGCTAAACATTCTCCAATTCTCCTTTTTTTAAGTTAGTTTTGCTCTCAAAAATTCATTTATTCTCTTAACAAAACCTTCTTTTTCCTCCAGGTCAGGAAAGTGAGCACTCTTCTCGAATAATACCAGACTGCTATTTCTTAAGTTTTTATGGATGATCTTTGAAATGGGCAGCCCCGTGTTCCGATCAAATACACCTGTAATGATTAATGTGCGATGATGTATTTCCTCCAGCCGGAAGATTAATGGAATCTTGGAGGGGTTATTTTGAAGGGATTTCATCATTAAACCTGTGTTCGTCAATTCACTCTCTTGCCACATCACCCTGTTTTTCCTCGCAGCCTCCTGGTTCTCAAACAATAGTAGATCCACAGTACTGGAATCGACCAGACACCATACCCTATTATACAGGGCATCAATCGATAATCCTTCTTGTTGAAGCTTTGAAATTTGACGATAAAGATGTTTATCCGCTACTGTCAGAAAACCTGTTATTTGAATCATTTTCTGAATATCTGTGTCTATTAAACTCGGCGCCGATAGGATCAACTGATTGATTTCATCAGGGAGGGCATACGCTATTTCAAGTGCTAACTCTCCCCCGAATGAATATCCGAGAAGATCAACTTTTTCTGCTCCTAACCATTTTTTCAATTCTACAAAGTCTTGAATGAGCAACTTTATTGTATAATCATTTTCCGATTCAGGCATTTCAGTTCTGCCGCACCCACGCTGTTCATAGTACACAATTGTCCTTGTCTTGGATAATGAATGTCCAGCTGTTCTTTCGAATACATAATGATTTCCACCCGGCCCTCCATGAATGATGACGATTGGAGTCGTCTCGTTTTCACTGCCTTCGATTTTCACCCAATGATTGATTCCATTTAATTGAACGGTAAACTCTCCATTTGTGAGACCCATCATGACAACTCCTTTTATTTGGATCAGTGTATTAATCCAGCAGGTGGATAAGGGTTTTAAGAGGTTTTGAGTGCCTGAAAGGCTCAATGAAGTATGGGTTCTCCTCAATTCCTATCTTTCAAGATAATTCTAGATAATTTTACCATATATACTCAAATACTTATCAATTTTTTTGAATATTGACATCCTCTTAGCCGCGTTTAGATCATTAACACAAAAAAGATGCCAAATCAGATTGGACACCTTTCTTCTATCCCAGTTTGCTTTTATACAAGAAACCTTTACTGCACCTTGATTCTTCCCATTCCAGGCGGCCCTACGCTTCCGCCCGATTCAATGATATAGGTAATGAATGAATCCAATGTCGGCGGGCCTTCTACCGGGTCCGTTCCTTTTTTAAAAGCTGTAAACCCGTCTCCACCGGTTGCAAGGTAATTGGTCAGGGCAACGGTGTATGTCTGCTCCGGCTGTATGGCGGTCCCTTTTGCATCGGTCATTTCTACGACTTTTTGGCCTGCAGGAGCGTCTTTATCCCAGGTGTAGTGCAGTCCGGATGTCTGCATGACCGTTTGGAAATTCCCTGTCCATTGCTGTTCGAGTGCTTCTTTCAGCTCGGCTCCTGTCAGGGATACTTTGACCAGGTTGGTGCCGAACGGAAGCATGGTGTACAGTTCTCCCCAGGTAAGTTCGCCTTCATCCAGGTTCGCGCGGATTGCCCCCTGATTCATGAAGGCGATGTCTGTGCCCATGTTCTGCCGGTGTGAATCAGCGATGAGATTCCCGATTGCGCGCTCTCCGCTATCGGTCTTTTCCTTCGTGATGGGAGCTTCTGCCTGCCCCATCTCTTGGCCCAGCATCATTTTTTTGTCTGCGGAGTAAGCATCGACCATCACTTTGATCTGTCTATCGGGCTCGATTCCATCATGATAAGTAGAGATGATGTCAGCTTGTTTGTTGACGATTTCCTTCGTCTCCCGATCGATGAAGAGATCGACGTCTGAAAAGGCGGTTCCGTACGAATAAGATTGAATGATCATTTTCCCGTCCACTGATGTGTTGGCAAAGCCGTGATTATGGCCGCCAAAGATGATATCGACTTCATCTCGATGCGGGGGGCAAATTCTGCGACGTCCTGAGCAGGATTTGATCCGTCTGTGTTCGAAGAGGAGGAAACATGCCCGAGGACGACGATGGACTGAACCCCTTTTGCCTTCAATTCTTTTACGCTTCGATTGATGGCAGTCACTTCATCCGTGAATTCCACGCCTTCAATCCCGCTTGGAAGCACGATATCCCTCGTTTCGGTTGTGACAACCCCGATAAACCCGATGGGAATGCCATCGACTTCTTTGATCAAATAGGGAGGTAAAATGGATTTCCCTGTCTTTTTATCAATCACATTGGCAGCTGTGTATGGAAAAGCCGTACCTTCAAATTGGGCAGTTTTCTCATGCTTGCCGCCGTCTAGGAGCCTGAACATCTCCTCCGTTCCTTCATCGAACTCATGATTTCCCAATGTCCCGATGTCGAACCCGACCCTGTTCATCCACTCGACTGCAGGTTCATCCTGCATCAGCGATGACACGGGTGAGCTTGCACCGACCATGTCACCGGCATGGACCAATAAGGTATTTTCGTTTTCTTCACGGTACTTTTTTAAATAGGCAGCCAAATACTCAGCGCCGCCGACCTGCTTTCCACCCCTTGTTCGAACCGTTTCCAGCTGTCCATGAAAATCATTGACTCCCAGAAGTTGCACAGAAATATACTCTCCAGGGTCGGTGGAAGATGAAGCAAATGATGACCCAATGAAGTAAATCCCTACCACGATCGCTGCCAGCATCAATTTCTTTACAGACATGGAAAACCTCCCTGTGCTTTTGTCACCTTCAAGGTAGCACACGATTTTTGAGTGATTTTTAATAGGAGATTATTGTTTTGTAAAGATATTGAAGAAACCCTATCTTTTTTCCTATGAAATTTCTGTCTGCCACATATGTTCTCCATGTTTTTGTTAAAAATGGTGTTTATTACAAGTTATTGTGGTAAAATTCGAAATTATACAAAGATAACATTGGGGGATTTTTATGAGAGAGAAATGGAAGGCCTTTGGTATACCGATCGGGATCACATTGATCTTTATCGGAGCATTATTTATACACCAACTGCTGCTTGTAAAAGAGCTGCCGCACCCTGGTTGGAGCAGATCTATCCCGCTCCAAGCTGCATTTGAAGAAAAGCCGCAAGTCTTTGTGGATTCAAAAGATCAGATCCATATCGCAGCGAACGGGCAGGTTCAATCGATCAAGATGAACGATGAATTAACCATCGCAGGCAAAGAAACCGCGAAAACCAAGATTACAAGGGGTTTTCCTTTTTGGTCCGATGGGGAGCAATTCATCTATTATAAAGATGGAAATCTCGTAGCGACGATCGAGCAAAACGATCAACTGCTGGAAGAAGGGATTACTGGCCTGGGGATAGGAAAAAATGACATCTACTTTTGGAACGACGGTACATTAAGTCAGTATGACATCAATCAGAACGTCTCTTCTGAACTGCATACCTTCCCGGATGTGATATCTGAAATGCATGTGGCCGACGATGGGAGTGCCATCATTCAGGTGGAGAAAGACGATACCCATGACCATTTATACTATATGAACGATAAGAGACAAATCAGTGAACCTTTCCTGACTGTCAATAACTCACCTAATAAGAAAATTGACGGGCTGACATTCAAGGTGAAGGATAGAAACCTGCTTGTTTTTTATAATGAAAAATCAAGGACGCAGGGTACTCTTGCTTACAATGTATTTACACTACAAGCACCCTTGGAGGACATAGGAAGTTCCATGCTTAATGGAAAGAAAGTGGAGTTCGTTCATTCCCAAACCGGACAGAAGCTGATGAGCCCCGCCGGCGTTCAATTTATGACCTTAGACGGGAAAGAAATGATTGTGCTGACATCAGAAGGAACCCGTATAGGGGACGACAACTCGATCAGCTTGTATGCAGCGCCGTTCGAGAAAGCTACAAGCTTCAGCGCAGCACCGGTCAGTACGACAAAACATGTATCGTACCCGCCGATGAAGATTTCAGATGAAGCGATGATATGGATGAATTACGATGGAGATGCCTACAAACTGACAGGAAACTCCCGAAATCCCGAGGTCATCGCGGCCAGCACCAATTGGTCAAAGAGTTCTGTAAAGGAAGCGATCAACAACGGCGTGCTGATGATGTTCAGCAGCCTGGTGACCATCATGACCTCATTCTACTGGGTACTGCCATCACTCTTTTTACTGATACTCATGTACATCTTTAGACCAAATGCATTTGAAAAAGACGGAATCAGCTGGGTTGAATACCTTGCCATCATCATCTTTATGGTCATGCCGATTTCCTACACGCAGGATGCGATGAATGCTTATTTTCATTTGATGGCTCCAGGTTATCTCATATTCCCTGGAAGCGCCTATGCAGTGAACATATTCCTGAGTATTCTCACACTGATCATCTGGAAATTCGGAAGGGATCCGGACTGGGGTTCCATGAGCGGGGCGTTTTATTACATGGGCATGTATATGATGTTTTATATCACGTTTATCGGCCCTTATATTTTTAATTTGTATTGATCATGTCTGCATCCAGTTCCTGGGTGCAGGCTTTTTTTGAAGGGGATTACTGATGTCGCTCATAAAAAAGAGCCTATCAACCATCAATAAGCTCCCAACTACATCACTCAAGATATTCATCGCGCTGTTCAGCACGAACGTATCTCGCCATACCCGTCTTCACTTTCCTGAATCCGCACTTCATGTAAAACTCCTCATTCCCGGTGGTCGAAATCAGGTGAACACAGGACACGCCTTTCAGCCTGTCTAATAGATGGCCGAGAATCCTTCTGGCGATACCTCTATTCTGCCATTCCTCATGAACGACAATGTCGTAAATGGCTGCGTTGAAAACCCCATCGGACATGGCTCTGCCAAACCCGATGATTCGATCCCCCGATTGAACAATCACTTTCACATTACTTGCATCAAAAACTTGCCTGATGACATCAGTGGAATGTTTCAGCCAGCCGGCAGATTGATAGACTTCCTTCATTCCCTCGAGGTCTTCATCACAGATATCTTGTTTTAATACCAGCTCCACGCTTTGTCCCCTCCCATCCGAACATCTAGCATGATATGTCATAAGCACCTCACCCCTCTCCAAAATACTCAGCAAAATAAAGAAAACCGACCTTTTTCACAAGGTAGTTCCTCAGCTCGCCCTGAGTCGCTTTTTCAACCGGTGGTTCTGTAAGAGTATAGGTTTTACCATTCAAAGAGGAAGAAGCACCTCCATTCACTTCTTTCTCGTATTCATAATTCACGATTCCTGTGGTAAAGGCATCCGCAGGATATCCCATAAAGAACACTTTCGTCCGTAATGCCAGATGCGGCGTGCTGTGCAACACAATGAACAGCAGCAGGCCACTGACGATCCCAATCCATTTTTTCATCTCACTATCCCATGACGAATATAGTTAATGTTCACAGGCCTGAAAAAGAGGAGCGATCCCGACTCACCCCATGGGCCCTCCACCGCTTCCATTCTGGTTGCTGTTATTTCTCAACTGCTGGGCATGCTGTGCGGATTTTTCATACGCTTTTTCCCTTGCATCACGGGAATTATTCTTGATGCTGTCTCCATAAAACTCCATCTTCCTCGATCCGATCCACACCCTGATACCGAAATAAAGGACGATGACTCCGGTGAAAATAAAGAAATACATCATGTAAATCCCCCTAACATAGCTAGAAAAATCATTTGCTCTGAAACGCGTTTCATACTTTATGCTAATAAAAGGATGTAATCTTGCATCCCGCCACCGTGATCGGCGTAACGCTAACCATGCGGCGTGACAATCATGGTAACAGACAGAAGTGTTCATGACGTCATCCATGAACACTTCCTTTATAAAAGTATGTTCCTACTTCACAAAAAAGCCTTCCTGCAGACGTTTTTCAGCAAGCTGCACATTCGCTTTTAAATATTCCGGAATCTCCTCCTCCGCCAGAATCTCAGAGGTCGACATCCACAACACTTCCCCCACCTCATCCGGACTTTTCGCATAAGGCTCTCCGTCTTCCACCTTGCATAGGAAGACGATATCGATGACATCAATTCCTGTATCCGTGACAAAAGAACAGCTATTCACATAGGTAAGACCGCCAACCTTAATTCCCACTTCCTCATCCACTTCCCTTATCAGGGTCCGTTCCAGGATATCATTCGAGACCCCTTCCGCATCACATTTGCCCCCGACAAGCGAAAGCATGCCCGGTGCATGATCCTCTTTTTCACTTCTTCTAATTAACAGCCACTTATCATCGCGGTGGATGGCTGCTTCGACATTCACAATAAACATATTAAATTCCTCCCCTATTTTTATAAATCGCTCTTATCTATTCCGCTTCCACTCCAGCGCCTTTCTCTCCATCTCGGAAACAAACGCCTTCTTTGCAGGACTGTAATCCACTGTGGACTCATGTTTCTCAGCAAGCTCTTCCTTAAACCGGCTGTATCGTGCGGCCTCATCCGGATGTGTCACGAGATAATCCCGGAAGACCAAATGCCGTTCGATCTGCGGATTGCCGGACTGATAGAGATGAATATGATGCGTCCGATTCTCCCCGCCTTTTCGGAACAGCCTCCTGCCCCCGATCCCCCATTCACCCGCGGCATCGTAGCCGAGTGCCTCCATCTGTTCATTGTATGAATCGACAACGGCAAGCTCCTTTACGATGCACATCATATCGATTACAGGCTTCGCCTTCATCCCCGGAACCGCCGTGCTGCCGAAATGCTCGAAGGAAACGATCTCATCCCCGAATACACTCTTTAGAAACGCCGCTTCCTCTTCAAACATGGATTTCCATTCTTCCCGATATTCCGATAATCTTACTTTCACTGTTTCACCCCTGTTTGTCATCATCCTCAACCCTTACTAATTCCATAAAAAGGGGATAAATTCCTTCATTACAAACAAAGCCCGTCCCTCGCTGCATTAACGCATTAATGGAGCGAGGGACGGGCGTTCAACTTCTTATTATGATAAATGCATATAGAAAAGTGATGTTTCAAATGTATTGGAAACGGGCATTGTTTCGGTACTGGATAAATTATTTTCTTAAAGTGTTTGAAAATTAAGAAAATGGTTAGTATAATAGAAAAAAGGTCAAGGAGTTGATTTCTCATGAAAAAGTATTTGCTAAATGCACCGCAGCCTGAATTGATCAGCATGGATTCTTTAGTGGCAGAAATGATTTTGGATAAGGCTTTGCTTACATTCCGTAAAGAGCAAATAGAACAGAAAATTGACCAATCATTGCGTGATGGAGATAAGAAAGAATTCCTCAGGCTGACTCAGGAACTAAAGGACATGGGTAAGAAATAATCACATTCTATCATATGGTGCCAATCTAATCTCTTGGATACTGGCTTTATTAAAACAAAAAGGACGAGCCCCCTCGCATTTGCAAAGGGGCATCGTCCTTTTTCTGTCTTATAGTTCTTACTGCCATCCGACTCTATACGGATCCTAAAGTAAGAATGCTGGTTTCCCTGCCCTCATCCTTTCCAAGAAAATCCTCCTGCAGGAGTCCGTAAACAGCACAGTCCTTATACTGATTCTTAGCATTCCGGATCATGTGCCTGATCACACCTTCCTGTTCCATTCCCGCTTTACGCATGATTTTCCCTGAAGCTGGATTATCGGTGTTGTGGGCGGCGGATATCTTGTGAAGATTCATATGCCTGAAACCAAATTCCACCACGGCTTTTAACGCTTCCGTTCCGTATCCCCGGTTCCACCAGTCGTATCCAATTGAATAACTGACCTCACCATTTCCGGTGGCTTTGTCAAAATCATATAAATCGATTTCACCGATCAGTTCGCCGCTGGATTTCAGCTCGATTCCCCAATAACAAAATTCCCTGCTGCCATATTGATGGACGATCTTTTCCACCCGCTCGATCGTCTGGGAGACATCCCTGTGTGCGGGACTGACCCGATTGTCAGATACCCGCTCGTCTGAAAGCCAATGGTCAAAGATACTGCCGGCATCGGTAAGTGCCATCTTTCTTAAATGTAATCGTTCCGTTTCGATAAGAGGTGTTCCTAAAAAGTGAATCATTTTTTCCCCTTTCCTCTACCTGAAATGATTTTTGCACCTGGGGTTTGACCGGGAAACATTTTTTTCCACAGCTCCCGATAAGGATTCAGTACAGATAACCCAATAAATCGACCTCGCCATCTTCCCACTTTCTATCGCCCACTTCTTTTACCATCAGCTCATCGATCTTTTCATGACCTATTCCATATGTAGTTTGATCGACATCATTTATTTGAAGCCACTTACACTTACTATCGGCTGATCTGAAACCGGCTTTCAAGTACATGTCTTTCCTATCTGCAAACAACAGGAGAAAATCGACAGCCCTATTTTTACAAAACGCATCGATTTCAGAGAGCAGCATGGAACCTACTCCCTTTGAGCGAAAGGCTTTTGCCACGCACACATCGATCAGTCCAAGAACTGCTGCAGGCTGCCCGTTAACATTCATTACCCGGTAATCCAGGCCTGCATGACCAATAAGCCGATCCTGATCATCATAGGCGATAAAACGGAAATGCGGTAATTGCTTGTAGTAAATTCTGTTCCGTGGATAAACCTCTTCAAAACATTCGATTAATAACTGCTGTAACTCAGTTCTCAATTCAGTATCAATGTCATACTCATATACTTGTTGGATGTTCAAGGTATTTACTCCTTATCGTCTATTTTTTACTGGCATGTCAACAGGTCATTTCCACTGGCAAATATTTTCCAACTCATTGGAGAGAATAGTAAGGTACGCTTACGACATATTAATGCGAAAAGGACTTTTATTATGTTTGGACTGATCATTGCCGTCATTCTTTTTAACTTCGTTGCCTTTAAAACGAATAAAACATTAACAGCCAAGCAAATCGCCCATGTATTTGCTTTCACGATTGCCCTTCAGATATCTTTTGATCTTTATGTGGATATGAAATATCAGGGGTACTGGTATTTTACTAAAGAGGTTGATTGGGCTTCATTACCGGCTCATTCCATTCTGCTCCCGCCAGTCAACATGATGTTTATTAATTGGTACCCTTTTGATGGATCGAGATGGAGACGCATACGCTTTATCGTTTGTTGGACAATTGCTTTATTACTATATGAGGTCATTGCCTTACTTCCTGAACCATGGGGGTATTTTCATAATGGGTGGTGGACCTTGGGGCACTCTGCAGTTTTAGATCCGATCCTATTATTTATTCTGATAGTGTATTATAAGAATTTTATAAAAGAAGAGTGAAGTAATGCAACACAATTTTTAAAAGATTTATTCGCACTTACTATCCCACCTCAACCATACACTATAAGATGCAGTATTCAGGAGGTGGTGTTTAAGTTGAATCATATTGTAAAACCCGGTGAGACACTCACTCAGATTTCACGTGATTACCGCGTACCGCTTCAAACCATCATCCGGGCCAACCCATCCATCAATCCAAATGTCATTTACCCCGGCCAGCCCATCGTGATACCGGGGTTCCCTTCGCCTGATTCCCTCCCCTATCAAATCGATGTGTCGGTTAACAACCGCACGTTAAAACTGCTTAGGAACGGCACCCTGCAAAAGCAATATCCGATTGCTGTCGGCAGAATCGTATCGGAAACCCCAGTGGGCAACTACATCATCATCAATAAAGCTCCAAACCCCGGGGGACCATATGGCACGATGTGGATGAGCTTATCGAAAGAGGGCTATGGCATTCACGGGACAAATGATCCGAGCTCGATTGGCAAGGCCGTTTCAAAAGGCTGCATCCGGATGTATAACAGGGATGTGGAGGAACTGTCGCGGACCATTCCGATTGGGACACCCGTTTTCATTCATCAGTGAGGGACGTTTTTTCTTACAAAAAGGGCCTGCCCCCCGATACGCTGAAACTTCAACGCATCAGGGGGCAGGCCCCGCACCGTTAATTCACTTTTTCTTTCAACCCTTCTTCCTCAGATTCCAGAGGGAGGGTCTTGATTTTTTTAATAAAATAATAATGCTTGTACAAGGCGAGCCCTATCAATAGGATTCTGACGAATAGGATGTCCACGAGTACGACGGAAATCAGGATAAAGAAATCAGCCGTCACGTTTATCCGGATTTTTTCTCTCAGGGTCATCCCCTTCTTTTGAAGGAAGCCTACTACATACTTTTCATATATGGTTAAGCTTTTAAACCAGTCTTCTATCCGCTTGGAACTTTTTGCAAAGCAATATGCGGCAAATAAGTAAAACGGACCGCCCGGCAGGACAGGCAGCACTGTGCCGGCGAGCCCGAATGCCAAGGAGATCAGTCCAAGCAGCATAAACAGGATACTTTTCATCTTCTTTAGTGTCATGATTCATTTCCCCTAAGATTGCTGTAGAATCGTTGTTCTTATTCTATACCTACCCAACATTCATTGTATTATAACTATAACAGGGATATGCGCTTTCTTGGTTAGGGGATTTCTGTTAATTATGGCTGAAAAGTGAAGACAGAAGGGACTGGTTTCATGTAATGAGTTTTTCTTCAGCACCCCCACCTCACTCCACCACTCCCGTTCTAACAATTTGAAAATCGATGTTCACGTTTACTTTTACATCTTTATACATGGAATGCCATTTCTTCTTCGTTAATTTTGAATGGGGGACCGCACTGCGGTACACTTCTCCAAACCCAATGAAATCAGAATCGACAGACTTCCCATATTTAATCAATTCTTTGATTTCCTTTTTCATTTCTTGACTTATTTTTTCGTCGAGGATTTCAAGGTTCTTAGGATTCTTTAAATCAATCTTCTGGTTGATTTCCTGTAATCGTGCGTTCATCGATATGTCCAGATCAAATTCCAACGTCTGCTCATCTAGGAGGCCAATCTTGCTTTTACTTTTAATGGTATCCAATGCGACTGCAATCTTTTTGGAAGAATCCTGTCCTTCCATTAATTCCGGGTCATTTCCGTTCTTAAGCGTCAATTCGAAATTCCCGGCATCGTATTGATCGTTGACCAATTTGACATAGAAGGCTTCTATCGGCGAAATCCTTCCCACCATTTTGTCGTCCTTCAGAATGGCCATCCCCGTGATCGTGATCATTTCGTCCTCCACTTTGAGGAGCGGCAGCAGCGGGTCAATGCCAACGGAATAATAATCATGGAGCATTTCGTGCAGAGTCGGTGAGGGAATCGTTTCCCCTTTGATGTTCTGTTCAATCTCTTTATACACATATTGCCCGGCATCAGAAAATTGTTCATATTTTTTCTCCAGGATCTCACTCGCCTTACCATCCACCACAGCCAAATAGGTTAAATCACTGATCGCATGATCCCTGCTTAGGGTATCCGCCAAGTTGATGAACCCTTTTTCAGCCACTTCCTTACCATAAAGGGCTACCCTCAATTGACCTGACTCTAATTTTTTCTGTGATTTTAGGCTTCCCTTTATTCTTGCGCCTTTGCTTGTCAGTGCATTGGTGGAAAGGACATTCGTACTGTCCACGGATTGCGGGTCCGTTTCAAGAATCAGGATGGTTGTTTGAATCTCTTCTCCATCCGATGTGTCATAGCCTACCGTTGTGATCATCCCGATTTTCTCAAGTGTACTCGGATCTGCGCAGGAACTAAGAAATGAAAGTGCAAAAAGCACCAAGAACAATCGAGTCATGTTTTTCATGTTGCGTTCCCCTTCCTCACTACTTTTTTCTTTATCAATACAAACATATAAAGGACAATGGGATAACAATAGACAACATAAAAAGAAGCTTTTCCAAAAAGATCACTGAGGGCGTTGATCTGCTCTCTTGTCACGAAAAACTGGATAGCGGCAAACAGGATAATGGAAAAAATCCAAATGAACATTTTTTCTTTCCGTTTGAAGATACGTGTCATCCCCCTTGACGCGGACCATATATACAGCATGAGATTGGGAAGGATAATAAGCATCCAAAACGTGATGGCCACATATTCAAACCGTTCGATGAAGGGCAGCCGGACGATTTTAAATAATGACAGTGTGGCCCAGATTGTCCGCTCCAGCAGACCCCCGCTGAAGTAGCCAAGCGAGACCAGCATGACGGCTAAATAGAGGAAGGTCGTATACACTAATCCAATCTGCATATACAGAGTTGTTTTTTGTTTCTCTTTTATATAAGGATAGTAAGAATAAATCAGTTCAAACCCGATGACAGTGAACGTCATGGCATATGTACCTTTTAATATTTCCAGCGTATTCGATTCGAACATCGGGATAATATTCTGCCAATTGATATATTGGAGCGGATAGCCCAAAAGCCCCAATAACCAAAGCGCCAAGAACACACTGAAGAAGCTGACTCCGACGATGATCCGGAATCCCCCCAATGCCCCATATAAAACCAAGAGTATAAGGGTAAGGGCAAGGAACCAGGTTGGGACCTCAGGGAAGACCCATGCTTGAAGGACTTCAATATAATTTCGGATGATGACAAGAAAAGCACCCAGGCAATAGGAAACATACACGAGATTGAGAAAAGTCCCGATCCATTTTCCATAGACGTCCCGCTGAATTCCATATAGATCCGCACTTTCATAGGCTTGAAGAGTCTTCACCATGATAAACCCGATGATACTTGTAAGGACCCCGGAGAGAATGACCGACATCCACGCGTCATGTTTGGCTTCCATATAGATGATTCTCTGAAACCCTTGGACACCGACTCCCAACTGGGCAGAATGGATAATGAACATGACAAGAAAGGCATTGACCAGATGGTGCTGTTCAGGGTATATGGATACCTTCATTCGATCCCTCCTCTCCATTGTCTTGAATCACTTCTTTGAATCATACTTGTTAGAATTAAGCGGTCTCGTCTGATACGGACGTTTTGACGTAAGGTTGAGGGGCAGCCGAATCACGCTATTCCCCCAATCCCTAAACCGAAGCGGATAAAACGGAGCCAAAAATGGACTTCCAAGACTAGATTGCCTCAAGAGGTGGATGAGCAAGAAGCAAAAGGCAAACATCGTGCCATAAAAGCCCCAGAACCCTGCTAAAATAATAATCGGAAACCGCAGGATCCGAATGACATTCCCCATCATGAAGTTAGGTGTGGTGAATGAGGCAAGTGCTCCAAGAGCTACGATGATAATGAGGATATTACTGGTGAATCCAGCTTCCACCGCAGCCGTTCCGATGACAATCCCTCCTACGATACCCATCGTCTGACCTACTTTGGTCGGGAGCCTGGCCCCAGCTTCCCTCAGTAATTCAATGATGAATTCCAGAAGAAGCGCCTCGATGATCGGCGGGAAGGGGACCCTCGAACGTGACTCACTCAAGGGAATGAGCAGCGGCTGAGGAATGATTTCATAATGATAGGTCAAAGAGGCCACATAGATTGCTGTAAAAAATACAGACAGCAGCATCGCGATTATGCGTAAGAGTCTAAAAAAAGAGGCGACTTGCCACTTAACGTTTTGATCCTCCATGCTTTGAAAATACTCAATGAAGCTTTGAGGACACCCGATAACCAGGGAGCTCCCATCAACAATGATAATGATTTTTCCATTAAGCAGCCACGAACAGGCACGATCAGGCCGCTCTGTTAACACCATCAACGGAAAGATACTCATCGAATTATCTTCAATCAGCTGCATGAGGACCGAACTGTCCATGATACCGTCTACTGAAATATTGGATATGCGCTGTTTGACCGTTTCCACCATCTCATCTGATGCGATTCCATTTATATACAGGATAGAGATTGCGGTCCTTGTCTGTTCCCCGCGGGTCATGGACACAGTAGTCAAATCTGGATTCACTAAATATCGCCGGACCAGCGAAATATTCGTCGTCATACTTTCATTAAAACCGAGCTGGGGACCGATTACGATGGATTCGTTCTCTGGCTTTGCTAAAGAACGCCGGTCCGTGGTGGGGATCATAACGGATACCACAGGAGTGAATCCTTCAACATGAATCAGGACAGCTCCGCCAAGAAGGGAAAAAACAGCTTCCTTCAATGAAGTGATTTGCTTAACATCCCCTGTGTTCATTTGACTCTCCACTGTCGAAGGGTCAACAGACACTTCATTGAGCTGGCCGATAATATCGCGATTGAGCATTGTTGTTTCAATTAACGCTTCTATATAGATAATGGTGAGATCCGGACTCACCTTGATGACCACCACATCTGAGCTATTGTTTAATCTGTTTTTGATCGTTTTTATGAATTTCTCAGAGGATTCAGCCATCTGGATTTCGCTCTCGTTGGACTTCAAATTTTGTACTCCGGGACTCTTTTCATTTTTCTTAAAGAACATATTGGTCCCCCTTCAGGTCGTCAATGGTATCAGCTTTGTCTTGGGAGGGAAGAAATATACTTTTTCATTGCGGGTATGTGGAATTTTTCCAGTACGGAGCGGTGTGGACAAAGCATGACGGATGGAGACGCCCAATCCCCGTTAGTACCGGGGGCAAGCACTAACAACGGGAGCATTGTAAAAATCATAGGATTTGATTTTAACTCTAGTAAATATTCTCTATGTAATGAATCTGCCGTTCTCTATCATACCTTCTTTTCATAGGATATATGGAAAAGAAAGGAGGTGTTTACTATACCAACGATTCATACGAAAGGATTCGTTTACACGGTGAGGCCGGGGAACACCCTCTATTCGATTGCTGCGCAATTCGGAAGTACAGTCACTGCCATTGAAAGGGCGAACTATTTGTTTCCACCTGTCACCGATAGAGGATTGATTTTCCCAGGTGATGTACTGGTCGTCCCTACGTCAGCCCCGTCTCCCCTAATGAGTTACATTGTCACAGCAGGAGACACCCTGACAGCCATTGCCCAAACATTCGATACACATGTAGATCTTCTGGCTGGAATCAACAATATTGAGAACCCTGGTTTAATTTTCGTAGACCAGCGCTTGCTTGTCCCTGCCTTCTCATACAAGGTTGTCAGCGGCGACACACTGTATTCCATTTCAAGGCGATTTGGTATTTCAGTATCTGACATTGAAACTGCCAATGCAGGGCGCCCCGGTTTCCAAAGGGAGGTCATCTGGCCGGATTATCACTTAATCATTCCGATTCCCACTTCAAGGAATATCTTCGTGACCCGACCATTGCCGGGTACTGCCATCAACAACGGTCAGCTGGTGGAGGGCTATGCCAGGGTGTTTGAAGCTACAGTCAACTATCAGCTAAGGGATCAGAACGGCGTAGTGGTTTCAAATGAACGCTTTGCCACTGCAAATGCAGGCGCACCGGCATATGGTTTCTTCAGCACGGCCTTGCCATTCGACCGCCAGCCAACCTCTGATTCAGGAGAACTGTGGGTGTACAGCCGGAGTGCAAAGGATGGAAGCATTCAGGATTTGGTCAGGATCAGGGTGTATTTTTAATAGAGAGTGCTGGTTAGGCTAAGTCTACTATCATCTCAGGGCGATGGCTCTGAGTTTTTTTATGCAGGAGGAATTAAGAAGGGGCGTTCCAGGACAGTGAAAAACCGGACGTGAAAACTGAGCTTATCATTGATTTTTAAGTCAGGAAAAGGACAAATAAGAATCTTAATAACAAAAAAAAGCAAAGGGGTCCGATCCCTTTGCTTCATTACAAAATGAGAGAGTGTATTTGATAGATTCAATCCGGGTCAATAGATTCACAGGCTAAATCTCAATTATTCAAGCCACTTTCCCCGACATACGAGCCGCTTGTCGGATTTTCTTTATCGACGACTCAACCTATCGCGGATCACCTGCTGAAGATCACTCTTCACCTTCTACACCCGTCTCTTCCGTCACAAGCTTCAACGGAACCGGAATCAATTCCTCAACCTTTTTCCCCTGCAGCACATCCGCTCCTGCCTGGGTGGCAAGCTTGCCGATTTCATCCGGCTGCTGGGCGACGGTTGCGGATAGATTGCCTTTCTTGATGCTGTTCAGTGCATCGTCATTTCCATCAAAACCGACGACTAAGACATCTCGGCCCGAACTTTGAATGGCCTGGTACGCACCTAGCGCCATTTCATCATTATGGGCAAACACCGCTTTGACATCCGGATTTCCCTGAAGGATGTTTTCCATCGTGTTCAATCCTTCCGTACGGTCAAAGTTCGCGGTCTGTTTTGCCACGACATCAAGCTGCTCATCGGCGATGTTGTGGAATCCCTTGCCTCGCTCGCGCGTAGCCGAAGCCCCCGGCACCCCTTCAAGTTCAGCCACTTTGGCTCCTTCTCCAAGCTGTTCGACGATATACTCACCCGCCATTTCGCCGCCTTTTTCATTATCGGATGTGACCAGTGTCTCCACCTCACCTTTTTCAGCGGAACGATCAAGGGTCACGACTGGGATACCGATGCTATTGGCCGATTGGACTGCGGTTGATACCGCGGAAGAGTCGGTCGGGTTGATGAGCAGGACATCGACTCCCTGCTGGATCAAATCTTCTACATCATTGATTTGTTTGGCTGCATCGTTCTGGGCATCGACGACTATGACGTCCATCCCCTGTGCTTCCGCTTCCTTTTCAACCCCATTTTTAATCGAAACGAAGAACGGGTTATTCAGCGTTGAAACGGATAAACCGATTTTAATGTCTTCCGGATCCTTCTTCTTTCCGTCCGGTTTCGCCCATTCCGGCGGCTGAAGCGAGCAGGCGCCTAGGAATACGAGAGACAAGCTCATCATTAATAGTAGTAATTTTCTCATGATCATCCTCCTATGCTGCTTTCTTTCGATCGATCAGAACCGCGATGATGATGACGACACCCTTGACGACCATTTGGAAGAAGGATGAGACGCCCAGTAAATTCAACCCATTGTTCAGCGTTCCGATGATCAAGGCACCGATCAGTGTACCGACAATCAGACCGCGTCCTCCGGAAAGGCTTGTCCCGCCAAGGACAACGGCCGCAATTGCATCAAGTTCATATGACGTACCCGCCGTCGGCTGCGCAGAATTCAAGCGGGATGTAAGGATCGCTCCTGCTAGGGCTGAAAGCAGACCTGCTAACGAGTACACCATCACTTTCACACGAGATACTTTAATACCGGAAATCAGTGCTGCTTTTTCATTTCCGCCGATTGCATAGGTTTTACGGCCGAACGGTGTTTTGTGCAGAATCACCCAAAGGACGGCGAATGTAAGGAACATCGTGACTGCAGGAACAGGAATTCCAAGGAAATACCCTCTCCCGAACAGCTGGAACGCATAGCTGTCGCCAAGTCCCGTGATCGGATTCCCATCCGTGTACACGAGGGTCAGGCCGCGGAACATCGTCATCGTCGCAAGCGTTGCGATGAATGGCGCCATTTTTCCTTTCGTGATGAGCAGTCCATTGATCGCACCCATCACGGCCCCTAATAGACATCCGATCAGGATCGCGAGGATCGGATCGATGCCAGACACCATCATTCCTGCCATCAAGGCACTGGATAGTGCAAGGATGGATCCGACGGATAAATCGATCCCGCCGGTCAAAATAACAAACGTCATGCCATAAGCGATCAGTGCGTTAATGGCAACCTGTCTTAATAGATTCAATAAGTTCAACGGTTCAAGGAAACTTGGATTCAGGGCGGATACCGTCACAAACAGGACAAGCAGCCCCATGAATGGTCCCAGTTTCTGCATCAGACTTCCTACATGATTTGTACTCTTGAGTGCATTATTCATTGATTCGACCTCCTGTTGCCAGCGTCATTATTTTCTCTTGATCGGCTTCTTCCCTCGATAATTCCCCTGCAATCGTTCCTTCATGGACGACGAGGATCCTGTCGCTCATCCCCAAGACTTCAGGCAGCTCGGAAGATACCATGATGATGGCCACCCCGCGGTCCGTCAGCTCATTCATCAATTGATAGATTTCACGTTTCGCCCCGACATCCACACCCCGGGTCGGTTCATCGAGAATGAGAACTTTCGGACCGATCCCGATCCATTTCGCGATGACGACTTTTTGCTGATTCCCTCCGGATAGGTTCTTTGCTGCGGTTTGGGAAGATTCCGTCTTGATGGTCAGGCGTTTGATGAGCATGTCTACGAACTCCTGCTCCTGCTTCGACTGAATCATCCCTTTTTCTGTAAAACTGAATAAACTCGGAAGGACGATATTGTCTTTTATCGGGAATTCGAGCACAAGCCCTTCTTCTTTCCGGTCTTCTGTGATAAAACCGAGTCCCAGCTCCACGGCCTGGTTCGGATTCTTTACCTTCACGTTCTTTCCATTCACAAAAATGTCCCCGTCATACTTTCCGTCAAGACCGAATATGGTCCGCATGATTTCAGTGCGACCTGCGCCCATCAGTCCCGATACACCTACAATCTCCCCAGACCGGACATTGAAACTTACATTCTCGAAAACTCCTTTTCTCGTAAGGTTCCTCACTTCGAGCATCGAGTCGCCTGGCTTCGCTTCCCTCGAAGGAAAGCGGTCGGTAAGTGCACGCCCTACCATCTTCCGGACAACCTCATCAAAGTTCGTCTCCGGAATCGGCGTCGTGTCGACCGTCCTTCCATCACGCATCACGGTGATCGTATCGCAAATCGTGAAAATCTCCTCCATCCGGTGAGAAATGTAGACAATGGAGACGCCCGATTTCTTCAATGAACGGATCACATCAAAGAGCTTCTCGATCTCTCTGTCCGTCAAAGCAGCGGTCGGCTCGTCCATGATGATGACCTTTGCATTCGTCATCAAGGCTTTGGCAATCTCGATCATCTGCTGCTCCCCGACTGAACACTGCCCCGCATCTTTATTCAACGGAATGGAGATGGACAGCTTCTCGAACTGCTCTCTCGCAATCGCTTTCATTTTTTTCGTTTGAATGAGACCGAAATGTGTAACCGGTTCCTTATTGATGAATAAATTCTCAAGCACGGTCAGTTCCGGCCAGATATTCAGCTCCTGGTGGATAAACGCGATGCCGAACTCTTCAGCTTCTTTCGGACTCTTGAATGTTTTATCCCTGCCGTCGATCCCAATGGTTCCTTGATCTTTTTTATGAAGTCCCGTCAGGATATTCATGAGCGTCGATTTACCCGCTCCATTTTCACCCATCAAGGCGTGGACTTCCCCGTCCTTGATCTCAATGCCGACTCCTTCAAGCACCTTGTTCTTCCCAAATGCCTTGTGGATATTTTCCATTTTAATCTGCATGTTTTGTCACCCCTTTTTTAAAAAGTAACGCCTGCGTGAAGGATACAGTTCGCATAAGGAGTGAATTCCCCCGTGCGAATCACCGCTTTCGCATCCTTCAATCGATCTTTCAATGATTCATGCGAAATGTAATCTATATGGTTAAAAGAATTCTTCAGTTCCTCATGCACGGTTTGGTTCTGCCCAATTTCCTCTGCAGCCGTCACGTTTTCAACGACCATTTCTTCCTTAAGCACCTTCACCACATCAAGAAATGCAGGAACCCCTTCCTTCAAGGATAGATCGATCTTCATCACCCCGGCCGGAACCGGGAGCCCTGCATCTGCGACCACGATCGTATCCGTATGGCCGAGATCCGCGAGCACTTTCGATATATGACTGTTCAGCATTCCGTTTCGTTTCATTCCGCAAGCCCCCTTTCCACTTCGTCCCTTGTCGGCATGCCGCCCTGCGCACCGAATCCGGTGACCGATAACGAAGCGGCACGATTGGCAAAACGCAGGCTTTCTTTCAGATCGTATCCTTCTGCAATCGCCGTTCCAAATGCCGCATTGAACGTATCACCCGCACCTGTGGTATCCACCACTTTTACAGGGAAAGACGGCACTAGGTGTTCTCCGCTGCCATCATGGTAGCGGACACCTGCCGCTCCTTCGGTGATGAATAGTTTGTTCGGGTATTTGGCGAGCGCTTTTGAGAGCTCCAGCCCATTGAACAAAAGGGCTGCTTCATGTTCATTCGGAGTCAGATAAGCAGCTTTCTCAACTACCTCATCCGGGACTTCCCTGGCAGGGGCAGGATTCAATAGAAGCGGGATCCCGAGTTCATCACATAGTCGTGCCGTTTCAAGAACCGTTTCTTCCGGCACTTCCTGCTGGACCATGACCAGATCGCATTCTTTTAAAAGAGACAGGGATTCCTTCACATAGTCCGGAGTGACAAAACCGTTCGCCCCTTTGACGACGACGATGCTGTTATCCCCTTCCGCTAAAATAATGTGAGCCGTACCGCTCTTCTGGTGTGTAACCGGTTTCACATAACCTGTATGGACACCGTTGGCTTTTAGATTATCGAGGATCTCCTTTCCATAGGCGTCATCCCCGACGCACCCGATCATATGGACTTCTGCACCAAGGCGGGCCGCTGCCACCGCCTGATTCGCGCCTTTACCGCCGGGAACCGTTTCAAAGGATTCCCCCAGAACGGTCTCACCAGCGAGCGGACGTCTAATGGATGTGACAACGAGGTCCATCGATGAACTGCCGATGACCGCAATCTTTGGTTTCTTCATGATCTTCATTCCTTTCGTGTTGTATTTCTTTCTATGAGTTCAACAGGCATCTCAATCGTTCTTTCAATGCCTTTTTCTTTTTTGATGATGTTGATGAGCAGCCGGGCTGCTTCGCGCCCCATTTCGTAAGCCGGCTGTCTGATGGTTGATAGGGTCGGGTAAGACAATCTGCTTTGGGGGATATCATCATATCCTATGATTTGCAGGTCCTCCGGGATCCTTTTTCCAAGCTTCAACGCTTCATGGATGATCGCGATCCCGAAAATATCATTACTCGCGATCACGCCGTCGGTATCGGAGAATTTCCCGAATAATTCTTCCACCCATCCTTGCGCTTCCTCGAACGCATAGGATGTAGTGGACAAGACAGAAAAATCAACATCTGCCTGACTCAATTCCTCGATCGCCCCTTTGTACCGATCCTGCGCAGGCTTGACATGAGAAGGCCCTTTTACGAGCGTGATCCTTTTCGCACCCTTTTCGATGAGCGTCCTCGCTGCCAGGCGCCCCCCTTCCCTGCCATCCGCATAAACGGCCGGGTAGTCTTCCGTTGTACGATCCAATAGCACAAGAGGGAGTTTCATTTCATTGTAAATTTGATAGTCAACGTGATTGGTAGCCGATATGATCCCCACCACATTGTTCTGCACGAACGTTTGGATATAATCCAGTTCCTTCTGGACATTCTCGTCACTGTTCCCAAGGAGCAGCCGGAAGCCTGATCTGCTCAGTTCATCCTCCACTCCCCTTGCCAGCTGCGGGAAAAAAGGATTTGTAATATCCGGCAGAAGCAGACCGATCAGCCTTGATTCCCGTTTATAAAGGGAGCGCGCCACTTCATTCGGGCTGTAATTCAAATCAGCGATCGCATCCATCACTTTCTTTCTCGTATCGGCACCGACATAGCCGGTATCGTTCAGCACGCGCGAAACCGTCGCGACAGACACTCCTGCTTCACGTGCAACATCTTTAATCGTTACCATTTTTTTCACTCCCACATGTGTAACCGGTTACACATAAAATATCATAGGTTTGTAATCGTTTGCAAGGATGAATTATTTTTTGTGAAAAAGTCTTTTTTAGAATTGTACCTGTCTCCATAGTAATGGCCATGCTCAAAGTAAAAACAAAAAACAGAGACAGAAGGCAGACGAATCCCTGCCCTCTCCCTCTTTTAAATCAATAAATCAAAAGAATAACCAACCACGATGAAAATCGTGAAGAATCCAAGTCCCAGAAGCGTGATCAAGTATTCTCTCGCAGCCTTATTATACTTCCACTGCATATACGCATCGAAGCCCCAAAGCATAAGGATGACGATAGCAGAAAGCAGTCCCGATCCTATGAACACAACAGTTACAAAAAATATAGCCCAGCCTATACGCAGTCCCCAGGTGTGGATGGTGTTGACACCTTCGATACCGGATTTGTTGTTATTTTGGATGTTCCACCTTTTCCTGACGACCCTTTCAACGACAAAGTAGAAAGCGATAAATAGGGATGTGTAGATGATAAAGGGTAACATACGGTACCTCAGAAAATCGGCCTGGTGGCAGATTAATTATAATCACTACCAATTATTTCAAAAAAGAGCTAGCTTTTCTATCGTTTTTTGGAATGACAACAAGAAAATACGGCGTCGGGGAGCAGCCTACTCTTCCAAGATCATATCAATGTGGGGGATGCCATCATCCAAATATGTATCTGTAACCGCCTCGAACCCAAAGGACCCGTAGAATTCCCTTAAATATTCCTGCGCTTGGATTTTAACCGTCTTTTCTTTTAGTTCGTCATGGATGAAAGCCAATCCTTTTTGTAAGAGTTCACCTGCGAGTCCCCTGCCCCTGTGCTCACGTTTCACAAAGACCCTGCCGATGGATGCTTCTTCATACGAAATGCCAGAAGGCAAGATCCTTGAATAGGCGGTCACTTCACCGTTTTCCTCTTTGTAAAGATGGTAAGAATGGAGGTCCTTCCCATCAACCTCAAGGTAAGGACAATGTTGTTCCACAACGAATACCTGCGTTCTTTCTTTTAAGATCATGTACAGCTCGGTTGTTGATAATTCATTAAAACTTTTTACTTTCCAGCTCATTCTTTATGCACCTCTTATGTTTTTTCTTGATGTACGTCATTTACCTAGAAATGTAAAATGAGTGTGCTAGATTGAGGCTTCGGAAACACGCCCAACTAAGTGAAGTGCTCCCGTATTTCACCTTGTTTGATCGTCCAGCCTTTATGCAAGCCGGCACATCTACCGCACTTTTTCCTAATAATAACACACAAAAAAATGAATCTCCCATTTTTATACTACATCTTCTTTTATTAACTTTGAGAGTAAAGCGAGTATCATCCGTGTTCCCCGGTTGACCCGTACACTCAACAAAAAAACACGGGAACCGTCCCCGTGCTTACAACGACTATGTCAAGCTTGCTTCAAATAAATCAATAATTTCCAAGAATCTTTCTGCTTCCCTGAAAGTATGATCTGCTAACAGTGGATGGATGTTACTTTTGATGCGGCAAGCTTCTATTAACTCCCTTGCTGTTTTCTTGAAATCCCTTAACGAAGCGACTGACACCTTATTCTGATCTAAGAATTGACTAAGTATCGGTTTTGTCTCTGATTGTGGGCGCATAGAACTTAAATCGACGGCCTGGAACACTAATTGGTCAAAATCATGGCTGAACTCTCTCGCCTGTTCGACCAATTTTCTTTCCGACGGATCTAAAAGATGGCCGATGAACTTCGCATGATCTGCCATGATCTTTAGGAAGAATACATTCTCTTCGATGACAGCATCTGGTTCGGGGGCTAATTTTCCATCATTGAGTTCTTTCAACCGATTTGCAAAGTAGGCTGCTTCCCGACTAATATGATCGACTAATAACGGGAAATTGTTTGTACGGATTTCACACCGCAGAGTCAACCCCAAGACTTTCCGCTTGTAAGTCCATATTGACACTGCAGCTTGGTAAACCTCGGCATTGAAAGCTTGAACCTGACGTAGATCTGAGTTCACCGAAAATCTAGATAATTTTTCCTCTATCCTTTCAAATAAAGTGATAAACTGTTGTGCTTCCTCTATCAATTGTTTCTGTTCATAGGTAAATCCCAAACTTAAAAACAGGGCATGCTCTTTCATTATCCTGGACCAAAAGGCGATTTCATCTAATGACCTGGCTACAATAGGATTCGCCAACGTAACACCTCCGCTATTTCATACTCCTTTAAATATATATTTGTGGCTTCTTGTCCTAATACCATCTTAATCAGGCCGCCTAAAAGTAACCAGCTGGAACGGACAGTTGATCGGTAACATGAATGATCCCGATTAAAGGAATCTCCTTATCCATGTCGAAATCATATATGTTGAATGGACATAAAGGGGGAAAACAAATGAAAAAGCGTCATGAAGTATTATTCACGCAATTGGAAACGTACCGACAATATGTGGTGGGGATTTTGGAAGATGTTTCGGAGGAGGAAGCGGAAAGGATCCCGGATGGATTCAAAAACAATATCCGCTGGAATCTGGGGCATATCTATTTAGATCAATTCCTCTGGATTGCCGCAGTCACGAAGGATAAAACCCACGTACCTGAGAACTACAATTCCTGGTTTGGCTTCGGGACATCCCCTGCCGACTTCACCGAAGAAACACCTCCTTTGCAGGAATTGAAGGATCTTCTTAAAGAACAGCCCGCTTTCATCAAAGAAATGTACGGCGATAAATTGGAGTTTGAGTACCCTCCAACCGAAATGGGCATGCATACGATCGAACAGGTGCTTACCCGTACGATTTTCCACGAGGGCATGCATCTGCAAGCCATTCTTGATTTGAAGAAGTATTTGAGGGCTTCGGTGTCGGCGAAATAAAAAGCAGCCTCCATTCATCGTATGCTGAATGGGGGCTTTTTCTATGCCCGATTTTGCATTTTAGTCCTTAAGCCTTTTATAATCCACCCTGATAGTAAGGCGACCAGCGTATATACAAACACCCACATCAAGAAGGTCTCGTTGAATAGCAGATACATTGCAATCATACCCGAAATAAAAACCAAAGCTGGTGTGGTGTAAATGTTCTTAAAGATATAGAATCCAAGCACGCCAAGAATGGATGATACGAATGGCAAGAAAATCAGAATCAGAAAAAATATATTCATCCTATCCCCCTATTAATCCCAATAATTCTTCATAATATCATGTGTCCAATTCGGTTGGATAATCGGCTCTTTTGGAAGAAACTCTTTCATTACTGGCTTTATGTCCAAAATGGGGGTTTCATTGATACAATCCAGGCCGGCTACATATAAATGCCTCCCGTCCCTTCTGATCACCCTTACAGTGGTTAACCCTAATTGATTGGGTCTATTTTTCCCACGCTGACTAAAAATCCCGACTTTGGGAAGGCTCTCATCATTGCGGAGATGTCGTGCACCTGTAATGATTTTTGTTTTTTCAACCTTATGGAAATAAAAGATAATCTCCAAATGGGGAAATGATTCGATTTCATTGAGCGACTCTTCCGGAAGAGAATCATGTAAAATAATCTTTGAAACTACTTTTCCCCAGTAATCATCCTCAATTTCATGCCGTTCATTAAAAGCGGTCCCTATCGGAGTTAATGTAATCATGTCCTTTCACCTTCCCTTAGTTTATCTATTATTAATTATATAATAGTTTGATTGAATCATTTCTCATTTTTTCAGCTCAGTTAACCCCGGTGCCCGATTCTGTGGAAGACTTTGCTGCCGGCCTGGTTCTACTCAAGGAATCTTTCACTTTTGACCGAAAATCATCGAGAAACCACTCATAATCTTTTAGTTTTGCTCAAAAATCATCGAGTTTCACGTCATAATCATCGAGTTTTGCCAATTAATCTTCCACTTTACCGTTTAGTCACAACAAAAAAGGTGCCCGCCCCGCTGGACCTTTAATACATTTGGGGCAGGCACCATATTAACTACGACAATTTCAACAGATTTCCTATCTCACCCGTATCATACGTAAACACTCCCATATTATTTCCTGTCTCTATCAGGGAACCATCATTCAAGGGCTGATATTGTATACTCTCAGACCATTTATGATCAGGGTCCATCCCTTTTTTGTGCTTCCCGATGAACAGGTTGCAGTCTTGATCACAGTCGCGGTAAATAGGTTTGTTCGTTCGTTTTCTGGCATTCACCCACATCAGGAATTTCATCAGCGAGCCCCAGATTCCTGTATAGCTCACGTTCTTCATCGGACTGCTCGTCAATTGATGAATCGTCAAGCTGCTTTTTCCATCGTGAAAGGTGATGTCGGATTTGACGGCTGAAGCAGAATGCAGGTCCCCTGACAGGATGATGAAGTC
Source organism: Bacillus sp. Marseille-Q1617 (assembly GCF_903645295.1). Lineage (NCBI taxonomy): Bacteria > Bacillati > Bacillota > Bacilli > Caryophanales > Bacillaceae > Bacillus > Bacillus sp. Marseille-Q1617. The sequence continues at coordinate 828,624 of NZ_CAHJXM010000001.1, read as the reverse complement.
ACTCGGTTTCAAGCCCGCCACCCTTTGGATGAATTCATTGAACCCTCTTCCATTGTATTTCCAGGCTTCCAAGTCAAAGCTGCTTTGCACAGGAATACCTAGGGTGTGAAGGGGAAGCATGTACTTTTGAAGGAAGGTTTCAATCAGACCGATGCCGTATAGCGGGGTCGGTGATACCATGATCAATGGCTCGTCCCCAGTCCAGCCCGTCGCATGAAAGCTGGCTATGACCTTATCCCACGCCGATTCCTTTATCAAGTTGGGACTCTTCGGGACTTCTTCTATTCTACTGAATAATTTAACTGGCTTCGGTACGTTATCATATCCGCGCTGGGTTCTGATATCAAGAAAGACGGCTGCCGGGTATGTCGGGGCAATGAAGTACCAGGAATCGTAGTCCCAAAGGCTGTTCATCCATTTAATGTGTACGGAAGAGCCCGGTTCAAAGGAATCAAAATAGGCTTGCATCGTTTTTCCAAAATGATCGAAGGAGTCAGGATCATTCCCCCACCCCTGGAATAACCAATACGAAGCAAGACCGTTGCTGATCACATGTCTTCCGAGCGGCGCACCCTGAACATTTTCTTTCCACTCTTCCGATAGATTCCAGTCATCCGTGATATCGTGATCATCGAATATCATATACGTAGGCGTATTCGCCAGCACTCTTCTGACAGCGCTAATCGCTGCGACCGTGCTGGATACTTCCAGCCACTGTTCCTGATAGCGTTCTTCAATCTTTCTGTACTCCGTCTTGAATTCGATCGAATGTTTGTTTTTAAAAGCAAAATACACCTGATCTTCTTCGGCCAATTCATGAAAAGGCTGGAACATTCTATACGCAAGAGGCATCCTCCAAAGCTCCGGGCTACAGGACATCAAATACATCGCCATATATTCCCCCATTGTGAAGAGGTGGTTGGAGGCTTTTCTTGAAGTGAACTTGCAGAATCGCTCACTGATATACTGCCTTCCATTAATCTGCTTGAGTCCTTTTTGAAAAGATGGATGGGTCAACCCCGGCTCCACGGACCCCAGTTCTTCGTCAAACCCTGACAACTCTTTCCCAAGCCCTATGATCGGCAGAATGAGAGAGTCCGCCACATCATCCGCGTAAATCTGGTCTCCCATTAAAAAGAGGGAGGAAGGCCTTTCGCCGCCTGCAGGATCGGCAGCAATCGCCTGATCGGCTTTCAGGAACACATCCTTCCCTTTCCCGTGCAGCTTTCGGCATGAACCGTATAGAATCTTGTTCTTCGTTCCTCCATTGATCGTAAATGTCGGAAGGGCCAGGTATCCGTAAACGATGGAGTCAGGATTACTGGAGGTCAGCAATCCAAAATCCCCGAGATCAAGCGTTTCTCCCTTTTTGCTGCTGAATGTCAAGTTATATCCGAGCAGCGTATCGACAGGGAATGTGCCCGATCCAGGAGACACTTTTATCAAGCTGATATATATATGCTTTCCGGCCTTGATTGTCCGGGCTTCTGTTGAACATTTGATATCCGTGTAATCAAAGCCGGCAGGAGGACCATTCCTTGTTATCTTGCACACTTCAGCCTGAATCCCATAAGGCTTACTTAACGCGATCCAAATGAAAGCCTGTCTATCATCAACCCGCCGTAATATCGGTCCGCCCAAAATTACCGGCAGCTCTCTATCAACCATTTGATCAACCCCCGTTCATTGAATTACTAGCATTGTATTCAGATGAGCCGGGGGTGGTGTGGACAGGGCGGAGAGTTTGCTTGTTTGGAAAAAGTGCAGCAGCCCTTGATGCTGTAACATTTACGTCAGGGGAAAGCCGGATTCTTTTTCAAATACAGGCAATAAAAAAAGACTGATTCCCTCCCGCCTTAAACAGCGGCAGCGGGGATCAGCCTTCCATCATATCTTGCTTTCTTTTTGTGACCTTCTGAAGGATTTTGCCTATGAAGATTCCTGGGATGACAGATAAGATTGGAAGCCAAACCGGTCCCAACAGCACTCCGAACAAACGGAAAGAAGAAGAGTAGATACACCCTAAAGTTACAAAATACCCAGCAAACACAAATGGATAAAATGAACCCTTTCCTATTTTCTCACCAGATTCTCTCCAGGCATCCCACATGGCGTAGAAATACAAACAAGGATAAAACATCAACCACTGATAGTCTGCCAGCTGGATTGCTTTTTCAATTTCACCATGAAAGCTGAGGATAATGATCGAATTGAAATGGGCTTGAATATTGATGATCACTTCCAATAACACGAATACGATCCCTTTCAGGACTTTTCCGTTCATGAACTGTCCAAAACCGGGAAATGCGATACTCCAGAATAATCGATCCATTTTACTTCGTCTTTTTCCGGGCCAGGTTTTCTCGATCCGATGCTTTCGGCGGCTGTTCCATCCAGCCGTGATCAATCATGATGTTCGCTCCGTCCTCTGAGTAATGAAGAATTTCCGCGGTAAGCCGTGAATACAAGACACCCAAATCATGCCTAGGGCTTGAGGACATCGAAATTCCATATTGCCCGATCCCCGACGCCGACAAAGCTGCAATATGGTACATCATCAATTTATCTGAAAAAGGGGATATCTTTGAGTCAGTGACTTCAGGGGCAAGGCTGAGGGTTCCAGATAAAAATTCTTCTTCCAGTAAAGAATTGAATACCTGATAATGTTTTTTGGATAAATCCCTGCCGCGCTCGAAATAACTTCGGACTTCCTTGTTTTTTGCGACCTGGCTGAAGCCGATGATGACCGCCTGTCCCAAAGCATTCCTTTCAGAATTATAATGAAGATTGGCAATTTCCACCCCGAGCAACGGCCTGCGATGGCCAAAATAACCTCTCAGGAAGCTCTGTCTTTCCACGTGGTCAACCCCAGCCGGTTTTGGAATGACGGGAGGCGGTATCATCATCCCCTTACGGATCGCCACTTCTTTACTGTCGTTATGCAATTTCGTCGTTTCTTCTAAACAATCGGTATAATACTCGACGATATCCTCCCTCACCGAAAGCGATAAAGCCAAGGAATAGGAACTCAGCCCGAATTTCCCCATATTCAATATGTAGAGTAAATAAAAGGTGTCCGTGAACAGTCGCGGAGCTTCCAGATTTACATCCTCTTCCGTAAACCCAAACGGAATGGTGTAGTCTTCTGCTTTTAATAACTTCGTGACTCTCCTGACGTGTTCTTCAGAAATACTGAGTGCGTATTCCAACACGCGTTTAATGTCATCATCATCAATATGCCGTAAATAATAACGGATGCCGCAAACCGCCATGGAATCATTTAAATATGAAGTCCATAGATTCGAAATCTCCGCTGCCGTAAGCTCTGTATGATCCTTTGCCATATCCACCAGCTAAACCTCCTGCAGATTGTATTATTTATACTATCTGCAATAGTGCGGCATAATATGAAAAATCGTGTGGACGGGAACAATAAGACCCCCGGTACGTTAGGGATTAACGGAGCGGGGGTCAGGGAATTATTTGAGCATCATTGCTTGTTCTTTTTACACATAAATGAAAAATGAATAAAAAACTCAATGAAACGTAAAAAACAGGGTGAATTTCTACGTTTTTCTCATCTTGCTCAGGACGGCTGGTCAGAAAAAGGTGAATTCCAACGTTTATTCTACTTAATCCACGGACATAGCCTCTTCTCTCAGGTCACCTATCTGGTTTATTATCGAGTTTTAAACATTTATTATCGAAAACAAAAGATTTATTATCGAAATTGAAGAATGTATTATCGAAATGATTGGGAGCACAGGCCCCTTTTATCGGAAATAAAAAGATAGAATCGATCGTGTTCTTTTATTATCTATTTCACAGGGATATTACTAAAAAAGGGGCCTCGGAACTATAAAGTAATAATGGTGACAGGGAACAATTATCCCCTGTCACCAATTATTTCGATTCTTTCAAAGACCTCATCTATTCCAAAATTACAACTGAAACTTTTCAATAATCTGTCCTGCAGCCTCTTCAGGACTCAAATAGGTATTATTTATCTTCAGATAATTCTCTTTATCTATTTCCCCTTCGTTCGAATTCAATCTAAGTCTGTCCAACGAAGCCAACAATCGTTTTTCAGAGTCTTCGATGTTTCTCTTTGAAGGTTTGTGTTTCAAGCGATTGGGTGTTTTATTTCGTTCTAATCGCACCTCCAGGTCGGTTTCCAGCTCTACAAAATAAACAGCTGCCCCCTTGGATTCAAAGATGGCCGCGACTTTCTCAACCCAGTCCCAATCTTCTTGCTCGTTAAAAGCCCACATGAAGGTGAAGACCATACCTTCTTGATCACTTTTGGCAAATGCTTCAAAGATTTCTTCTCTCATCAAGTTCGATAATCTCCACATTTCTTCTGTAAAACCAAAGAATGGCTGAAGCAATTCGATTGTCATATGGTTATGAAATAACTTCAAACCCGTCGTTTTTTCCAATTCCTGTCCGACGGTCATCTTTCCAACGGCTTGCGGACCGAATAGTAATACTAGTTTCATAATCGTCTCCCCCTTATTAACCAGGCTGCCAAACTCTGGCCTTCGTCAATCCGCTCCGGCACCCCCGCCGCCGTCACCGCCACCTCCGCCTCCACCATAATATCCTCCATCATAAGAACCAGATGAAGGAATGGCAGGAGGTACACTCCATTTCCATGAATTCGTCAAAAACTCATGAGGATTCTGATTTGATAATACTAAAGCAGTAAGAGGGGCTGTAGACAGCAGGGCACCTTCTGTTCGTTCATTTTGCCAAATCGTTTTGACTCGGCGTCTGCTGTGAAACATCATCGACCGGATCATCCACTTATCTAAATCTCGTTCGCCGACATCGGGATTCCTGTCTTTCCTCACCTGTTTCTTAAATCGACGGATGCCTTCTTTCAATCCAAGGGCACGACCCGGCAATACATAGCGCGGCACCAGTAGTAATAGAAGCGCGGATAGCGTGATGCTAGCCAGCAGAAGAAGCAGCGTTGTTTCATGATACACCTGGGCTGCTGCAAATATCGAAAGGAAATAAAAGGCGATGAATGACCAATTCCTTTTTTTCAGCTTCACCCATGCAAAAACCAGAAAGGCAAGCCCTCCACCTGCATATAGGGAGATCGCAAGAGACGATTGCTGATCGAAATAAAAGGCCAATGAAATGGCAGTAAGGGTCAAAATGGGCAGCATTTTTGCCAGCATATGAAACCAACTTCCATGCAAAAGCTTCGCTGCTCTTGCTTCCTTTAACACTTCATCAAACCATTCCTTCTCATTCGTCTTTAACGTCTTAACCTTTTCATGATAACTTTTCAAATGACGTCTGTTATCTTTCTCCCCCTTTGTTGCCCCTGCCAAATCAGTCAGAGCCAAGGACGCTGATCCATTCCTGCCTTTTCTCTTAAAAAATCTGGAAACAAATTTCTTCTCCATTTCAGAGAGCTTTTCTTCCTCGGCGGTCAAATGAACAAACAAGGTTTCGTCCGGCGCTTTCGGGTCACTTAGGAAACGGCTGGTCGTTTTCTCTTTTCGGACCGTCGCCTTCCCACTTTCAACCAGCGAATACAAGCCTGCCATAAAAGCCATATGAGTAAATTTCCCTCGGGTATGAATCATGTACAAAAGCAGGGGATCGGCAACCAAAACATCTGAAATACGATTTCTTCCCCTAATCCTCCCAATGGAATATCCGAAGATCACAATCAAAGTAATCAACCCTAAAAGCACAGCCATTCCAATGAGCACCTTGTTGTAACTCTCCATCTGAGTTTCTTTGAGAGCAGCTTCTTCCAGCCGCGTTTCTTCCTCGGCTATCACCTTATGCAAGGGTTTTGGTGCCACTGATTTCTCTTGTTCCTTCATGATAGAGGATGGAAAGAGCAGGCGTGTTTCTGTCAACGAATACATCTTTGAGACCGGAGAAGTAAAACGGATGAGCGATGAGCCTTTTTCTTCAACCGTCCCTTCGCGAGCATGAAAGAATGCAGAGTAATCATCCGGATCGATTTCTTCCGGAAACACAAAGTCGATGGTCACATTATGTAAATCCACATCATGGTTGTCGCCTGTCCCGAAAAAGGGTATCGTTACATCACTATAAGTATCGTAGGACTTAACAGCATTCGTTAACTCATATGCATATATAACGGATTTGGTGGAGTTCTCCACATTAAACGGCGAGCGATATGTATTCCCTTCCTGTTTCACCGGCAGCGAACGCAGGTCTCCCTCCTCCAGAAATCCAATTTCCCCCTCTTCATTCAGCAGTTCATAGGCTTCAAACCACTCTACCCCCTCATGGTTTTCCCCATGGATGGATCTCCTGAGACTCTTATATTCACCCTCGAATGTATAGGTGAACTTTTCATTAACCAGCACATTTCCATCAGGCTGAATCCAGGCCCGGATCTGTACTTCCTCAATCTGATAGGTTTTCGCATAAGCAGACTGTCCAATCGAGAAGAAAAGGAAGAGTAAAATGATGACCTTCTTTACTATGTTCATTTGTTCAGCCCTCCCTTTACCTTGAAGAATCATCTACTTGTATTCTCGTTGTGGATACCTGTCTTCACTATATACGAAAAGATGAGGTTGAAAGTTTCATAGAACGCAGCTTCAAGCTCCTGAATGAGCATGGGATGTGAGCATGCTAATTCAAAAAAAGATACACAACAAATACAGAAATATAAAAAGTATCCGCGACTGCCAGATACATCAATAGATTCGATTTTCTCAACCGTTCCAATGTGTAATTAAACAGGCAATCATATAAACTCACAATAAATAAAACAACGGAAATAATGATGACAAATACATTACCTGTCATCATCACGGCCAGGATATAAATCAGCCATCTGCGGAAAAAATTAAAGATCAATACAATGAAATCCAGGGACATGGAATATGGATTGATTTCGAGTTCATCAACAGAAGAGATCTCATCCAGACCCCTTTTAATTTTGCTGTACTCCCTTAAGTAGCCGAGATTCAGCCATAATATGATGAAGCAATAGATGATGATGATCATTTCTTGATTGTTTCTTATATATTCCTCCAATAACCTAACACCCCTTATCCAGTGACCTATTTAGTGTTTCAAAACTCCTCAATTTCTCTGAAACTAGAAAACCTGCTTCTCCAAAAGTACCTTCCCGATGGCAAAGTACTCCCTTATGAAGTAATTCACTTTCACAAAGAAAGGGGAATCCCCGGCCAGCCCTTGGCTTTCAATCCCAAGTTCTCCGGCAATCATCTTCGCCCTCATCAAGTGGTAGTCACTGGTGACGATGAGCACCTCCGGATCCATTATTCCCGCTTCCTCCAGGACTTCCCTTGAGTTTCGCAGGTTTTCATACGTGGTGGTGGATGTATCCTCATAGATGATGCGATCATTGGAAACCCCTTGTGCCATCAGATATCGTCCCATTGCTTCAGCTTCCGGGATCGACTCCCCTTCCCCCTGGCCGCCTGAGACGACCACTGGCAGTTCTTTGTTTTCCAACAGAAATTCTTTGCCCGCTTCCAACCTTGAAACCAGGGTCTTTGATGGAACCTCGCCTTTCAGCCCGGCACCGAGGATGATTACCGCATCAATCTCTTCTGCATGGATATCCTTCGATTTCTTCGACTCGAATAGAAGGTACGCTTCCACCGCGACAAAGGACAGCAGGAACACTCCATAAAGGATCATGATTAACCTGGCCGCATAACGGAGGGGAGTTCCCCTGTATTTTTTAAAAAGAAACGAAATGATAAGGACGACAACGAGATTTGCGGTGATGAACATGACACCGAATGTCCTGCCGAATAGAATCAGCAGTAATCCAATCGTTATAAAAATGATGTAGATGGGTTTCATGGAGCCCTTCCCCCTCTCTGTTACAAGACCAGAACAGTTATATATCCTTATTTTACCATAATCACCATCTTTAAAAAGGAAAAACTGTCAATGTCCCCTGCTGCAAAAGCCCTCATCTAAAAGCCCCGGCTTTTAAACTTAGCTTTGATTTACCAACCGGTTATGAAATAATAAAATGTGCCAGTAAGCAGAACCATAAATCAAATTGAATCATCGGAGGTACACTTGTTGCATGTACTTGTAAATAAAATTAAAAGCATGTCTTACATACATTTATTCATCCTTTTCCTTACCAGCTTCCTGTTTGCCGGCTCGCTCTATTTCGTCCATCATAATCAGGCGTTTTATGACCGTCCCATTGCGGAAGTGAAGAATGCAAAAGTCGAACAAACGACTGAGATGGAGGATATGAACGGAAATAAAGACCGGCGTCATACTCAGCAGATCTCGGCAATAGTGAAAAACGGTGAACACAAAGGGAAGACGATTCTATTAACAAATGAATATTCATCATCAGGCGCCTACGATCAGCCGTATAAACCCGGGAACGAATTATTCGTCTCGATCGACAAGAAGCAAGAGAATCCCAATGCGCTGACCGGTGCGATCGAAGATGTCAAACGGGATAAGTACCTCATGATCATCGCGTGGGTCTTCATCCTTCTGTTACTGATTGTTGGAAAGAAACAGGGCCTGTTCTCACTGATCACCCTTGGAGTGAACGCGGTGATCCTGTCGTTCGCCCTGGATGCCTACATTAAAACCGAGGGTATCAGCCTGCTGGTCGTTTGCAGCTTAGGCGTCATTGTATTCACCGGCATCTCACTGTTATTCGTAAATGGCTTCAATGAGAAAACCTATGCGGCGGTGGTGTCCACCCTTATCACAACGTTCCTTACACTCCTGATCAGTTATGTTGTCGTGAGGCTTAACTCAGGCAATGGACTCCGCTATGAGGAAATGCAATTTTTAACCCGGCCCTATGAGGCGGTTTTCCTGGCAGGGATATTGGTAGGCTGCCTCGGTGCGGTCATGGATGTAGCCATCACCCTGTCGTCATCCATCTTCGGGCTCTATGAAAAGAATCCAGCCATCCAGGTCAAGGCGTTGACGAAGTCTGGGTTTGAAATCGGACGGGATATCATGGGCACGATGACCAATATCCTGTTTTTCGTCTATATCAGCGGGGCGATCCCGATGCTCATATTATTTTTCAAAAATGCTTCGCCGCTCGGGTTCACCCTTACCATGAACCTTTCACTCGAAATGGCGAGGGCATTGTCAGGGGGAATCGGTATCGTGCTGACGATCCCGATTGCAATCTTCACTTCCATCTTTTTTGTGAAACGAAAGAAGGCGGCGTTATGACTGTACAATGGTGGCTGGCAGCCATCCTTTTCATTCTGATGGTCCTGATTGGAGGAAAAAAAGGAGTAAGTTCCTTTGCAGCTCTGTTCCTCAACTTCGGGGTCCTCCTCATCCATCATCATGATGAACGACCCCAATATGAATCCGGTTACCCTGGCGCTCGCTGCCTGCGTTCTGATCAGCTGCATCTCGCTGTTCATCATCAGCGGGGTCAACGTCAAGACGGTGACGGCTTTCATCGCAACGATCGTCACCACCGGGGCCCTTCTCTTCTTCATCTTGACGCTGACAGACGCGGCCATGATACAGGGCTTCAGTGAGGAGGAAATTGAAGAAATCGGGGCCTTCTCCCTGTTCGTCGGTGTCGATTTTGTCAAAATCGGGGCTGCGATGATCATCATGAGCACTATCGGAGCGATCATCGATCTATCCATCTCGATCTCATCCCCGATGAGGGAAATCCATTATCATAATCCCGGCATCAGCCGGAAGGATTTATTCACGAGCGGACTGAGCATCGGCAGGGACATCCTCGGGACGAGCACCAACACTCTGTTCTTTGCGTTTTTCGGAGGCTATATGGCACTATTGATCTGGTTCAAGGATTTGTCATATTCCCTTGGCGAAATCGTCAATTCGAAAGTTTTCAGCTCCGAGATGATTTTCATCGGGTCAGCAGGAATCGGCGTCGCCCTCGCCATCCCCGTGACCGCGTGGATCACGGCTTATTATTTGGTGAAAAGAAGAAAAGGTCAAGCCAAAGAAGGTTGACCCGGGAGACACGTAAGCGGGGCTTGATGGAAGACCCCGCCCGACGTCTGACTCTGGTGGAAGAAGAAACTATGTTAAGATGAGGATGACTTCATTCAACTTGGGAGGTTACAACATGGTAAATAGAAGAGTGGTCGTATTATCGGTTCTGCTGGTCATCCTGTTAGTCGGGGTATCGCTGGTAGCTATTTGAGATACATAGAATCGTGCTTTTAAAAAGAACGAAAACGGGACCAGTCCCCGGCGGGAAAAGCTTTCCCTTGCCGGAGGGCTGGTCCCATTATTTTTTTCGTTTCCGTGAAAATGGTCTACTCACCCAGCTCTGGGTACACTACCGTGCCGTCTTCTTCGATGATCGGCATCGCCCCCCATTTGCCGAGTTCATGAGAGATCAGTTGGGGCTCGCCATTTGAATCATCGATGATGTGGCGGACCTCCCACCCATTTGCTTTCAGCAGGTTACTGATGAGCAGGCGGTGGCATCTGGCAGGATGGCGTTCCGAGCACATATAGACCAGGCTGGTCCCCAATGCCTCCTCCTTCAGCTCCTGAAGGCCTTCCTTGAACTCATCAGTCAAAGTATAATCCGCATAATTGTGAAAGGATTGGTTGTTCCACCCGGCATTCAGGTCTTCACCGGTATGACCAGATATCCGTCTCCTGCCGCCAAGCTGCGGAAAATGACGGTACGAGATACCAGCATTCACCAGCCACTTCTCCATGTTTTCCTTCTTGAATTGGGGATGCTTGCGGCTGGCTGGAAAGGCGCGGATATCCGCTACGAATCTGATCCCGGCCGTTTCCAGCATCCTCAGGAAATGTTCCTCGGAGTGGATCGAGTGACCGATTGTATAGATATACATAGGAGCATCACCTTTCGAAAGGAAGTATTGAGGTGTATTCTACTATACCCGTTCATCCTCCACATATCCTTGTGTAAAAGAATATGGGACCAGGCACCGGCGGAAAAAGCTTTAACGATCAGGCGTGCTGGTCCCATTATTTTTTGACTTATTTTTAATCAATCGTCCAATCCCATACACGAGCATGAATAGGGAAATCGGAAGGATATATAAGCCGCTTACAGGGGTTATATATCCGAGTAAGAAAATCATCCCTCCAATGATTATTAAACCAATTGCCACTGTCATCCCCCACTCCCGCCTTCCTCACTTTTAAACATTCGAATCTTATAATAAGTAAGGACGATCAGGATAAGTCCGAATGATAAAAAGATACTGCCGGCGGCCAGGAATGCATGGATGTACCCCTCGATGACCAGATGATAGAGGCCGGTATCCGCACCTCCTCGATCCGCGAGCCACCTCTCCCCTGCAGCTAAACCAAATTTCCCGCTCAAAAACAGCATCATGCCGCCTGCTGCGGCTGCCACCCAGCCGATGATCATTAAGCCTTGCCAGTTTTCTTTTTGCATAAAGTTTCCCCCGTTTCATCTAAACTCTAGTGGAGAGCTGGCGCGCAAAAAACCCGGGGCTAATACGAAGGCAGCAAAGAAAACCTAATCTCTATTAATCTCGTTTATTTTATGAGCGATGTCCCAAAGTAAACCTACAATCACGCCTAGAGAAATCGAAACCACATAAAAGCCTGTCATATCTGTATCCGTCAGCATATTCAATGACGTGTTGGCTGTCCAGCCGGCCGCTCCGCCCGCAAAAGCACTTAATGCCGTCAGACTGTCTTTTTTCTTTACTGTTTGCTCCATTTTCCAACTCCCCTTTTATACTATTCTTTTAAATCAGCATTAATGAAGCCGGTTGCTTCACGAATTATTTTCCATATACATCTTATAATACCATAAAATGTTAGTAGTTTAATAACAGAAATAGGCCAGCCCCTATCATATAAGGAGGCTGGCCTTTTAACTCTCACTGTTCTTCGATTGGTGCAAGAAGTAAGCACTGTGGATGGGGATGGAACTTGTTCTTTATATGGATGTTTTCATATAAGACATTTGAAAAATATTCATATTTTTCGTCAAACCCTGTGCCGAGAGCTGCCACAGCACCTATATTGGGCTTAGAGAAGGTTAGTAAGGCGGCAGAAAGTCTCGGGCATGACCCTTACGTTCCATATTGAGCGATTTTCATACCACTTTTTGAAAATACAAGCAAGATTTCAGAAATACGTTCCACTTTTCAAAAATACAAGCAACTTGTCGAATAATCTTTAAATCAGTTACCGGCACCGCATCTATCAAACCACCTTTTAATTTGTCAAAACCATTTTCAAATTGAAAAACGTGCCTGACGCTCAATCCGTTAAATCTCTAACGTATCAAGCATCAGGCACCTATATTAGTTTCATTCTTCAACCTTCACTAGCTCCCTCATCGAATTCAGCTTCGACGTCAACTCCAGGAACCATTCTTCATCCCCTGTAGACAGGGCCAAGTCGATCAGGTATTGAATTTGTCCCTTATTTGCTATTCTGGCATCGGGCAGCTTCTTCACATCTTTTGCTAATAAAGGGATCGTGCTGCCTTCAATTTCCCTGTTATCGCTTGTGATGACTTTAGCTTTCACGGTGGCTGTTTGATGATCGAGATTCTCGATATATCCGATGATCAATTCGCCGTCATGTGATGTCCCTTTTACCCAGTCGCCTGTTGTCAGAAGTTTGTTCATCATTTACACCCACTTTTCAACTGAAATATTTTTTATTACATTTAAGTCAGATGGAAGACCGCAGTCTTCCCATGTCATTTGTCTTTTGAAATCAGATCAACGATATCTTTGATGGTGTACTGCTTTAAATAGTCGCCAAGATGCTCTTCCGCACCGAGGAAGATATTGAACAGTACATTCCTCATATTCGCCCCCACCATACATGCTTCATTCGATTCAGGACATTTCGGCTGCAGTGCCCCTTCCGATGTAAGCATGTAGATATCAAAAAGATTTACTTCACTCAAATCCCTGGCTAGGATGAATCCGCCGCCGTTCCCTTCCTTCGATTTGATGATTCCATGCTTTTTCAGCAGACTCAGGACTTTCCGGATACGGACGGCATGCACCCCTGCACTCTCTGCAATGGCGTCGCTTTTGGACATCCGGTCCAGCTGCAGGGCAAGATACGTTAAACTGTGAATGGCTAAAGTAAAATCACTATTCATGGACTGCCTCCTACTTTCTATCTGCACGGTAATGGTAAATGCTACAGATAGGCCAGTCAAGTTTTCCAGTCCGGCCTATTTTGCTTCTTTCAGCAGCTCCTGATAAGAAAACGTCCGAAGCTTGCGAGGCAGGAAACTGCGGATCTCTTCATCGTTATAGCCGACCTGGATCCGTTTTTCGTCCAGCATGATCGGTCTCTTCACCATTTTCGGATTGTCTATGATAAGTTGATACAGCTGCTTGAGCGGCAGTGAATCAAGATCCACGTCCAAATCTTTATACGTTTTGGAATTTTTGGAGATGATTTCTTCTGTCCCTTCCTCTGTCAGGCGCAGAATGGCTTTGATCTCATCCACCGTCAGGGGCTCCGTCAAGATGTTCCGTTCGGTATATTCAATCCCGTGTTCTTCAAGCCATGCCCTTGCTTTTCGGCAAGAAGTACAGCTCGGTGTAAGGTATAGTGTAACCATTAAAATCACTCCTTTAAGGCTTTCGCCATTATATATCATTCATGTTATGCTGAACTCATCTAAGTGTAACAATTATTTTTACAGTTTAGCTGTTAAAAAAGGATTCGCTTTTTTCATTGGGAAGAATAAAAGGAATTCCATGTATACTGTAATTTTAATATTTACAGATAGGAAAGTCAATACCATTTATTATCAGGTGTTCTTTTTGAGCCATGGGGACAGGTTCCATGGCCCATGTTGAAGACGCGGTAAAATCATGTGACTGGTTGATATAGGAGAGCGGGTCAAGGTACCTGTCCCCTCGTCCCAATTAAAAAGGGTCCTTGGTCCGTGGCTTCCCGGGGTCACAATCCGGATACTCCACCTGCGTGGATTCTGCCAGTTTAATTAAATAATAGCATTCTTCCCTTGCCATGTGGTCGGCCATCAAACCTGAAAAGGTCCCCAGGACTTCTTCCGAAAGCTCCATTTCCTCGAGTTCTTTAAGAAAGGTCCGGAACAAGCTCATTTCCACTTCGACATCACGATTGAAACGGTGAAGGGCCGGGAACTCACTCAGATTTGTCCGAAGGTACCCGGTCAATTCCACGGCTTTCAAGTAAAACTGCTCAAAGTGTTTCGTGAATTCCCGGCTTTTCTTTCGCAGCCTCTTCTCTACGGCATCCAGTTCATCATGAATGGCACCTGCATGGCCGCCGGCATCAAGCAGCCAGATCAGATGATGATGCAGCTCATGAAAAATAGGAGGCACCTCGCCTTTACCTAAATAACTGATGACATTCAGGTACTCATCAAGTTCATTCACCATATGATTGATGAAGGTCGGGGGTAAATGGATTCCCACTTTTCCATGCAGCTGGTCCTTGATAATCGCCAGTTTAAAACCACGCATCTTCCTTACAACAGCTTCCACTTCAGCAGAAAACTTCTTATAATCACGGACATTCCCTTTTCGCACGGACTCTAAGTATTGATCAAACACCGTTGCAAATTCCTTTGCTTCCTTGATTCGATTCGTTTGGGATGGGTACAGCGAATCCCGGATGAATCTGGCGTGATCCCCCAATATTTGCAGCCAAAATGTATGTTCAAACACGGCACTTTCATTAAAATCCTTCATCCTCTTCCCCCTCTTTTTAAGAATCCTTTAAATATATATGGTGGATGTGGTGTATTAAGAAGCCGAATAATTGTTTTGACATGAAGTTTCAGAGTATTAACCTGTGGGACGCTTAAGGTGTCTACGGAATATTCGTTCCCTTACTTCTTTCCAGCACTAAAAAAATGAGAGATCTCTTACGAATCAGAAATCACCTTTTTCATTTCCCCCATTTGCCCTGTTGCCTCCCCCTACCTTGCCCGCTGCCCACTCTCGTGCAAACAAACCAGTTTATACAAGAACCGTTCCAAACTTGAATGGACAGTGGGACGATGATATCCTCCTTCACATCAGTCCAAATATGTTAATATGGCTACATACTAATGTTATGAGGAAAGAGATGAGAATGTGGATATCAGGCACTTGAAATATTTTATAGAAGTGGTGAGATTCAAGAGTTTCACGCGTGCTGCAGATCATTTATTTGTCACTCAGCCCACGATTAGCAAGATGATCAGGAACCTGGAGGATGAGCTTGGAGTGGAATTATTTGATCGGTCAAGGAGGCAGCTGGTATTGACAGATGCCGGCCATGCCATCCTCAAACAGGCCCAAACGATTGATAAAGCATTCGAGAATGTGCAGCAGGAATTGGATGATCTGATTGGGTTGCAGAGGGGACATATCCGCATCGGGCTCCCTCCGATTATGGATGCCGGGCAATTCATCAGTGTCTTGGGTGAATTTCATCAGTTGTACCCGCACATCACATTCCAGCTGATTGAAAATGGGACAAAAAGGATCGAAGAAGATATTTTGGGTGATCATCTTGATGTCGGGATCGCGGTGCCGCCGACGCCCGAGGAGAATTTTCATCATTTTTCGTTCATGAAGGAAGAGCTCCTCGCAGTGGTGCCGAAAACGCATAGATTTTCGGCACGTAAGCAGATCAAGTTAAAAGAATTGGAGAATGAGCTGCTCATTCTATTTAATAAGGACTTTGCTTTACATGATCGAATCAGGGGGGCATGCAAGGAAGCCGGTTTCATTCCGAAAGTCGTTTCCGAAAGTTCGCAATGGGATTTTATTGGAAAGATGATCAAGGCTGAACTGGGGGTTTCAATTTTGCCTGCAAGTGTTTATAAGTTGTTAAAAGAAGACCTGGTCGCTATCAAGGTGGTCAAGCCTGTCATCGAGTGGGACCTTGCAATCATCTGGAGAAAAAATCAGTATTTATCATATGCCACAAAGGAATGGCTCAAGTTTACACAGGAACGGTTAATGGGAAGCATCTCTGATTGAGGTGCTTTTTTGCTGCATTTGTCCCAGTTTTCAAATATTCTTCAGCTGATTTTGTAAAATCACATGCTGTTTCCATTTGGATGAAAGCAGTTCCATAGATACTCTCTATGAAAAGGATACAGAACATTCATTTCACTTATCTTACATACGCACTTACACTTTGTATATCAAACGTTTGAGAAACCATTTATTACAGAAAGGAATGGAATGTTCATGCAAGAAACGAAGCATCCCAGAGAAAGCCTGGTCGTTAATACAGATCAGGTCATGATCAATGATTTGAATAATTACAATACATTGTTTGGGGGGGTATTGATGAAGAAGCTGGATAACAATGCTACGTTATCAGCAAGGCGCCATGCCCGGGTGAAGGAATGCGTGACAGCATCCACCGATTCCATTGACTTCCTATATCCGATTCATCAGACAGATTCCGTATGTGTCGAATCGTTTGTATCATACGTCGGCCATAAATCGATGGAAATCTTCTGTAAAGTAATCGCCGAAGATATGATCACCGGGGAACGAAGAATGGCGGCCACCGCTTTTCTCACCTTTGTTGCACTGGATGAGAATAAGAAACCGATCAAAGTTCCGGAAATACTGCCCGAAACCGAAGAAGAGAAATTCCTCTTTGAATCAGGGAAAGAACGCGCAGAAAACAGGCGAATCCGCCGAAAACACAGTAAGACCCTGACGGAAATCATCAAGCTTGAGAAACCTTGGAATATGGGAGGAGAAGCATCATGACCAGTATGTTGGCCAGTATGAACCAACTGTATGAGGCAAAAAAAGATGTGGAATCGTTAAAGCAGCAATTTCCCCAATTGCATGAACAGGTTGTGCATGTCACAAGCCTTACGAGACAACTGCAATTAAAATACGGATATATGGGTTCTTTATTGAGAGATAAAGAGCTGCCGGATTACCAGCCACAATTCGTGCGGGGATCCATTCTTACTCTCTACAGACTGGAAGTTGGAAAACTGAAGGAAGATCCAAATATCGCCCAATTGAAAAGACTTATGAAAAAGCATCACAACATCAGTGATTCAAAATTATTCTTGTTGATTCTGGGCGCAAAGCCTGAACTGCTGCATGGATCAACCATTATTAAATGACCTTGAAAGCATGAAAACGGCAGCATTGGGGAGGTTCTTTGTCTTCCTTTGGAAGAGAACCGTCCCCGTACTGCTAAAAACTGCGTCTGTCGCTGGCACAGCTTCTCTTGTCCCTCCTATCCGTTCATTTCCCCCCACTTGCACTGATGCCGTCCACTACCTTGCCCGTTGTAAAGTTTCGTGCAAACAAACCAGTATACACAAGAACCGTGCCAAGCATGACGATAAAACCAATGTAGACGCTCATCATCGTCGGCATCAGGAAGGCACCGATGATGATGGTAGATCGTGCGACGAGGTCCGCTCCGCTGAAGGATAAATTCGAGAAGGCGGAGTAGGATCCCCGTTTATCTGCAGGGATCATATTGGCCTGTTCGGCGTTGCGGATCGGGGAGTAGACGAGTTCCCCCAGTGTCGCAATCAGGTTGAACGCAATCAGGATGTACCATGTGTTGGCGGATGTGACGGTCACATACCCGATGCCATACAGGATGAGTCCGATCAAGAGCGCGTTCTTTTTATTCAGTCGGTCTGTGTAGCGGTTGATGATGAATGTGAAGCATACGACGAGAAGCATGTTCTCAATATTCAGGATACTCAGCATCCGTACCCCGGCGATTTCGAAGCTCCCGATGTTCACCGACTTGAATGTTTCCGCAAGCCGGATCCCGATATAGCTGTTCAGGGAGAATTCCGCTGCAAAAATGAATGTGGATCCCGCGACCACTTTTACAAAAGCTGCATCACGGAAAGCAATCCGGTAATTGTTGACGAGGTCGATGAACACATTGTCGTGCTGTTTCTTCAGCTGGTCCTTGAACTTGTCCTGCAGCCAGATGCCATAAGCGATCGGGATGATTGTCGATGTGAAGGTCAGCATCATAAAGAGTTCTGTCTTATGGTTCAGATACAAGAGTCCACCGAGGGCCGCACCAATCGCCATCGACAGATTGACGAGCCAGTAATCCAGCGCGTAGACGGCTTTCCGATTCTCCGGCGTCGTCGAATCGATAATGATCGCATGCATCGCCGGACGGCCGAGGCTGCTCGTGATGATGAATCCGATATATGCTGCAGCGAACAGCAGGATCCATTTTTCCTGAGGAAATAAGCTGACGGTCATGATGAGAAAAAATAAAGCGTTCAGCCAAGACGTTGTCAGCAGTACCTTCTTCCTCGGAAAGCGGTCGGATATGTATCCTCCCACCAGGTTGATGAAAAAACCGATCACCACGGTGTTGATCAGGAACACACCTGCCCAGACCTTATTCATTTCCTGTGCAAAGAACAGCGCCATGAACGGCATAACGGCGGATGAAACAGCGCGGTTAAAGAATGATGTGATCATCCGTACTTTTATATTTTGAGGTAATTCCTTCCACTTCATGTTGTTCCTCCTCCTCTATTTACTGTATAGTAAACTAGACGGATTATTTTAAAAATAGACACTTTACAAAACAATGTCCCCTTTTAGGAGGAAAGGCACAATGGAGAATAAATTACTCACTCTTTGGAGGTACTATCCATCTGGCAGCATCCGGGTGGAAGAAATCTCTGAAACCCTTCAATTAAGCCATAAGCAGACGACCCGCTATTTGAAAAAATGGAATGAAGAAGGCTGGATTGCCTTTACCCCCGGCCGCGGACGCGGGAATGTATCGACGCTTCAATGGAAGAAGGATGTCGAGGAAGTGTATGAAGAAGAGGTCGTGAAGCTCATCGATGAGGAACCTGTTGAACGGATCAGCAAGTATTTGATGTACAGCTGGTCGACGGACAGCAAGATGAGGCTGATGAACAAATTCCAAACGAAGCTCGGGTTTGTACAGGAATCGGAGGATAAGCTGATTGTGCCGAAACGATATCCCTTTTTCTCCATCCATCCGCTGGAGGCTGCGGACGTCCTCAGCGCCCACTTGGTGGCGAACGTATTTAACCGGCTCGTTTCCCTTACAGAAGACGGAAATATCGTGCCGGAACTCGCACACAGCTGGGATGTTTCATCTACTAAACTGCGGATCTATTTAAAAAAGGATATCACATTTCATGACGGCTCCGTGTTGACGGCAAAAGATGTCGTGTACTGTCTCGAAAAACTTCGGACGTATCCGCATTACCAGGATTTATGGGCACCCGTTGAAACCATCGAGGTAAAAGCCCCCCTCATCATCGACATCGTCCACCCCGGGGGCTGCAGTTATATGCTGCCGATGCTCAGTATGATGTGTGCCAGCATTTACAAGGAAAACAAGGATCGGGTGCTTGGCACCGGATGCTTTTTCCTCGAGGAAAACAGTGATTCAAAGACGACTCTCGCTGCCTTCAAGGAGCACTTTCAAGAGAGGCCGCTCCTCGATGCCGTCGAGTTTGTCCAGGTACCGCAGGACTTTAAGGGAATCTATCATTCTCACATCGAACGTAGTGATTCTTTGTCGGTTGAAGTGGAGAGTGACTCCGGGTTCGGAGTTGTGATCATGAATGCCGGCCCGTACCGGGACTCTGCGATTCAGAGGAAAGAGATCCGCGAATATCTTCATTGGGTCATTGCAAAGAACCGTCACAAGCTTAAGGACTGCGACCCGCGGATGACACCGAATGACAAAAGCATCCTGGCAGGTCACGATCATCATATAACGATCCTTGAGCCAGAACGCCCCTCGTTTATAGAACCGATTGTGATTCGGGGTGCCAATCACACCGCCAAGACGACGCAGTGGCTCGTTGATATACTTAAAAAAGAAAAAATCCCGGTCGAGCTCCAGTGGTTTTCCTTTGCCGACACATTGACCAAGCAGCCTGAGACACTGAACGTCGACCTTTTCGTCCACGGGGAAATCTTTGAATCCAACCAGGACTTTTCCTTCTATCACTTTTTGAAAAACGGCTTTTCCCCTCTCTTTCATCTATTCGCAAAAGATGAAAAATGGAAGAGTCAATTGCAGGAATACCTTCATACACCATTCAAGGAATGGACTGCGCTGAATATTAAAATCGAGAAAAGGCTCATCGAAGAATCGATCATGATCCCCCTTTATTACGAGAAAAAGTACATCCCGTTCTCTACGGATATCATGAATATCGAGTTTAAACATTTCGGGTATGTAGACTTTTCGAAACTGTGGGTGCGGCCGGAAGTGTAGGGATTCGATCAAGTTCGAAGGCCCGTCCCGGCGTGCGTTAATGCGTTAGTGCACGTTGGGACGGGCCTTCGATTATCTTTTCTTCATAGGTTCCTCAGCTCATGTGAATCTTCATCTTCCGGGTAAGTTTCTTCAGGGATGCGTCATCGAGCCAGAATTCATCATAAAGAGGATATCGGTTCCCACTCCAGCCGATTTCTTTAATAGCAATACTAAAAGAATCAGGTTTCAATTACGCTCTCCCCAAGCAGTGGCATTTTTTAGAAATAACCTATCCTTTACACTGTTCACTTGCTCAATCATATGACCAATATTTCCTTCTCCGGCATATAAGGACATATCAAAGAAGTTACGATCCAACTCAGACCAATACAGGATATTTTCATCACCCGAAACCGATACTTCCCGCTTTAATCTGCCTGCATATACCTCAACGTAACAATCTTGAAGATAGTATGTAAAATCCATTAAATGATGAAGAATGATATCTTCTTTAAAGATGTTGGTTTCTTCAAGAAGTTCCCTATAAGCAGCATCAATAGCCGACTCTCCATTTTCGATTTTCCCGCCTACTAAATTACTTAATCCCTTATAAGGATTTTTCAACCTCTCACACATTAACAACTTGTCCATTTCTTTGTTATAAACCATTACCACATTATAACCTTGCAAGTCATCACATCCTTATTACATTTAACCGTCGTCCGTTATTTAAACAATAGATAGATAACTATTTTTCTACATTATCCTTTTTCCAATCATAAGGTATGTTCGCCCAATTATAGAAGACTATTGATATGAACATAATGAAACAGATGAATATATTGTCATTCCAAAGAATTTGCCGGTTATCGATAAGTTGCCAAATTGTTGATGACAAGAAATATAGTAAGGGGAGCTTGATGCTATCCTTAAACATTATTATGCCGTTCCCTCCTTTGTAGTTTTTATTCAATCAACCTCCCTTTTGATGAATTAGATTAGTAACTCAGCAGCCTTTCCCTTCCCTTAATTTAACTCTTCCTCTAATTGCTTTTCGATTTCTTCATCCGCTGCCGGCCTGCTGATTTTTTCTTCCCGATTTGTTAATAAAATCACCCCAATAAAAGCTGCCAGGGAGATACATATAACAGAAATAATAAATCCTTCTTCTGAAAGAATGATTGATATGATGGCTGTTGTTAATAATGATAAGGATATAATTAATCCTCCAAATAATCTATCCAGTGTATTTTCACCCCTATATCGATTTGTACTAATTTCTTATAATAATTATTTCAAAAACCAAATAATTCCACAATCCCTTTTATCATTAAATGGCCCATACATAAAAACACATTCATTTCACCTATATCTTTAAGGAAGCAAACTCCTTTACACAACAACTTCCAAGTAGAAACCACACCAAACCATAAGGAAATTTATGTTAAAATAATTCATACCAAACCAACTAAAGTGAGGTCTGCAAATGAACATTATCAATACAAACCATTTAGCTAAATGTAAACTGAATGACTTCTTTACCACCCACTGGGGAAGCCCGCAGATGGTGATTTCGAGCGGGGTGTTCGATTGCTCGACGTTGGATGGTTTTGCGGTACTAAATGAGGAAGAGCAAATCGTTGGATTAATCACCTACATCATAAAAAACAAGGATTGTGAGATCATTTCATTAGATAGTTTAGAAGAAGGCAGAGGCATCGGCTCCACCCTGCTCAAGGAAGTGGAACATGCAGCCACAGACAATGGATGCAATCGAGTAAAACTGATCACCACAAATGATAATCTACTGGCATTGAAATTCTATCAAAAGAGAAGCTTTGAATTGGTGAAGATTCATAGAAACGCTGTGGAAAGGGCCAGGGAGATCAAACCGGAAATCCCGTTGATCGGAAATGATGGGATACCATTAAGGGACGAAATTGAACTTGAGAAAATATTGAGGCATTAGAAGAAAAAAAGGGCTGCCCCCCCGGCACGGGAACGTTTCTCCATGCCGGGGGTCAGGCCCCATTAGAATGACTACTGCCTACAACGGCAGCCGAATCACAAACCTCGTCCCTTTCCCCTTCTCACTAAACACATCAATCGACCCATCATGCATCAGCACCAGCTGCTTCACAATCGAAAGCCCGAGGCCGAACTCGCCGTATGGGTTATTCGTCCGGGACAGGTCCGCTTTATAAAACCTCCGCCAGATTGACTTGATCTCTTCAGGGTCCATGCCCATTCCTGTGTCTTCGATTTCGATGACGGTTTCTTCACCGGAAGAAGAGCCGCTTAATGTGATACTTCCGCCGGTCGTGAACTGGATGCTGTTTTTCGTAATGTTGATGAGGATCTGGATGAGCCTGTCATAGTCGGCATGTACCTTTGCAGAAGAATCTGCCTGAACGTTGAGTTCGTTCCCTTTTTCTTCAGCCTGGAAATCGAGCTGCTCCTTGATGACTTCGAACACATCCAGCAGCGGGACGGTGACTTTCGTGATCGTGATCTGGTTGGAGCGGATTTTCTCGTAGTCCAGGTTTTCGTTAACGAGCCTGATCAGCCGCATCGTTTCCTGGCTGACGAGGCCGAAGCTTTTCTCTTTCTGTTCCTCTGGAATCATGTCGTTCCTGATTCCCTCGATGACGCCGCGGATCGTGGTCAGCGGTGTTCTCAGTTCGTGTGAAACATCCGCCATGAACTGCCGTCTCCGGTTTTCGAGCGCATCGATTTCCTCTTTGGAGAGCTTCAATTTTGTGACCATCTCATTGAAGTCAGCGGCAAGGTCTCCGATTTCATCGAAGTTGGAGCTCGGGACATGAACATCGTAGTTGCCGGATGACACACGTGAAGCCGCCTCCCTGATCCGCTGGATTCTTTTCACATGGAGCTTTGATAAAAGCAGGGAGATCAACACTGAAATCGCCAGCGCCAGCAGCACGATATATAAAAGATATTGATTGATTTCAGTCAGCATTTCCCTCGTGCCGCTGATCGGGGATATCAGGATGAGTCCACCTATCAGCTGATCATTAATGACCCGGGGCATGATCACAAGCGACACCGCCTGATTGAAGCGGCCGAAATCCTTTTTCAACGGGACGGTTTCACCGCGCTCTATCTTATTCCATTCCTCTTTGGACAACTCGATCTGCGGGTACACGCCGCCCCTGGAATAGGATACCTCCCCTTTACGGTTGAACGTGATCAGATCAATGTTCCGCACCTGAAGCAGATTGCTGTATTCCTCCAAATAGAGCGGCCTTCTCGGACTCGGCCTTTCGAGGTCCTTTAATATTTTCTCCCCGTAAGAACTCAGTTCCGCTACCTTATTTTCATAAACAAGATCTTCGACATAGTGGGAAAACAGTGTGCCAAGGATGAAGAAGGCGATGATGAGCACACTGGTATGGCTGAGAAGCAGTTGATAAAGATATCTAAATTTCATCGCCGGCCGCCGTCTCATCGAATTTATAGCCTACGCCCCAGACCGTATGCAGATACGGCTTATCCTTGCTCCCGATCTTATTTCGGAGACGCTTGATATGGACATCGACCGTCCGTTCATCCCCATAAAAATCGTATCCCCATACCCGTTCTAGCAGCTGCTCCCTTGAGAATACCTGGCGCGGATGACGTGACAGATAATAGAGCAATTCAAATTCCTTCGGCGTCAGGTTTGTAAGGGGGACGCCATTCAGCAAGACTTCGCGGGTTTCTTTGCTGATTTTGAAGTCAGAGGTCGCCACATCCTGGGAACCGTTATTCTTCTCCCCCTGATAACGGCGGGCAACAGCCCGGATCCTTGCCATCAAAGCAAGCGGAGAAAAGGGCTTGGTCACATAATCATCGGCGCCAAGTTCAAGGCCGAGCACCTGATCGGATTCACTGTCCTTCGCCGTCAACATGATGACAGGGACCTGCGACCCCTCATCCCTGATTTTCCTGCATATCGTGACGCCGTCCATCCCCGGCAGCATCCAGTCGAGGATGATGACATCCCACTCCCCATCCTGATAACGCTTGTATCCTTCATTCCCGTCGTGGACAAATTCCCCGTGAATGCCTTCTTTTATAAAAAACATCTCCAGCATCGACGTGACGCTTTCATTGTCTTCGACTACAAGCACGTTCATCCTCATCTTCCTTTCCCGAATGTATAATGGATTCGCTTACCGCTCAAAACCTAATTCGATCTATGTAAATGACAAGCTTTTTTTCCGATCGATTTTATTTCATTCTACCTAAATTATAGTCGTTTTTACCAATTGGTTCTATTTTTTCCTCTTACTAAAAAAAGCCCCGCAGCTGGGCGGGGTTTTCCTGTCACGGTTGTCTTATAATGTGTCACCTTCGGATTCAGCTGATTGGGCATCACTTTGTTCAGCATGGAGCGCAGATCCTTTAGCTCCTGTTCCATGACCTCCCCCGTGATGGCCTTTACCGCCTTTATGGAAGAAGAAGCCCTCTTCCTTATTGAAAGGGAAGACATCCAGTTCCTTTGCTTCATCGGCATGATCGGTCATGATTTCTTCCATCAGTTCTTTTGTGGTTTTGCCTTCTGTTTCAATGCCCAGCTCTTTGGCAGCTTTCTGAATAGAAGCTTCGAACACTTCCCGCTTTAATTCATGTTGATCTTTTCCTTCGGTTTCAATTCCAAAGTCTTTCGCTTGTTTTGCCAGTGCTGTTTCCCTGACTTCATCTGCAAGTTCTTCTAACTCCTTGCCCTCTGTTTTCACTCCAAGTTCCTTCGCTTTCTGCTTAATCAGCGTTTCCCTGATCTCTTGAGACAGCTGCTCTTGGTCTTTTCCGTCTGTTGATATCCCCAATTCCTTTGCTTTTTCTGACAGCTCGGCCCCGCGTATTTCTTCCATCACGGCATGATGATCTTTTCCTTTCGTTTCAATGCCTAATTCCTTCGCTCTTTTTTCGAGTTCAGCATCCCTGATCTCCTGTGCCAGTTCCCGTGCATCTTTATCGGTGCTGTCGATTCCAAGTTCTTCGGCTTTCTCCTTCAATTGCTCCTCATTCAGGTGAAACTTTCCATGTCCGCCGCCGCGGTGGCCAAACACTGGCTCAGTCCCTTTTTCAACAACCGCCGAGTCGTTTGTACTTGCGTTTTCCTCCTCTGCGGCGAAGGCCGGAATGGCCCCGAGGATCCCGACAGATAAGGCACCTGTCAGTAAATACGTTAACGTTCTTTTCTGATTCATTTTATTTCCTCCTTTTTTGTATTGCAGCAAACGAATCCATTTATGTAGCTGACATCGCAGTTTGGGATTCGGCCTGCCATGTCATTATTTCCAGAAGTTATGACCAAACTATGAACAAACAATTGCCGGTCCATTAACTTTTCAATCGATTGTCGATTTCGTAATCCGCCTTCTGTTCCTCAAGCCAGACCCCGTACTCGGTTTGAAGTGCCTGCTCGAACAGAATATCCTTTATTTCCTCTTTATGATCGTCAAGTACCGCTTCCTTCGCTTCTTTTTTGTCTGTTACTTTGATGATATGGTATCCGAATTCTGTCTTCACAGGCTCACTGATTTCCCCTGCTTTCATGGAAAACGCCTTCTCCTCGAACTCAGCTACCATCTCCCCTTTTGCAAAAAAGCCAAGCTCCCCGCCTGATTCGGCATTGGACGTATCGGTGGAGTATTCCTTCGCAAGTTCGGCGAAATCCCCTCCTTCATCAAGCTTGCCCTTCACTTCCTTTGCCGTCTCCTCATCTTCCACGAGAATATGGCTTGCTTCCACTTGCTCGGTTTGAGCAAACGAGTCTTTATTCGTTTCAAAATATTCCTTGACCTGCTCATCCGTAATGGAGATTCGGTCCTGGAGCAGCTTTTCCGTCAATAAAAAGGTTTCGATGTTATTTTTGACGCTTTCAAGACTTGCCCCGCTGGATGTCAATGCCTCAACGAACGCTTCTTCATCACCATAGGAATCTTTGATCGTCTGCAGTTCCTCATCAACTTTACTGTCTTTGATGGTGATATCGTTCTCTTCACTCTCAAGCTCCACTATCTTTTCGGCAATCAATGTCTCCAGGGCAGCCTCCCCGTACTGATCCACCAGCACCGAATACAAATCATCCTTACTGATCGACTGGCTGCCCACCTTAGCCACCACTTCCTCTTTTGAAAAGCCAAACGCCGCAAGCAGCGCTCCGATGGCGACAATGCTTCCTATTACACTCCATAATGTGATCGACTTCTTTTTAGTCACTTATCCGCTCTCCTTTAGCTTTATTTTCAATTTGTGTGTACCAAGTACAATGTATTTGGTTTGTACCTGGTACAATCGGTATTATTTGTACCTGGTACATCAGCCTCGTTCTGTTCCTGGTACATTTCCTGCATTCTGTACCAGGTGCACTTCGTTCAGGCTGTGCCTAGCTCAAATCCCCCGTTTTGTGCCTGGCTCAAATCATCTGTTTTGTGCCTTGCTCAATCACCCCAATCTGAGCCAGGCACCGCCCTTCAAAACAATCCACTAATTCACCATCGCGTTACTGGTTAAAGTCAAACTGATTGCCTTCTCTTCATCTCCCCGGAAAACGGTCAGATCGATTTCATCGCCAACCTTCAAGTCGGCGTACAGCTGTCTTCTCAAATCGGCGCCATCTTCCACCGGGCTGCCATTCAGTTCGGTGATGACATCGCCTTCTTTGAGCCCGGCTTTGGCAGCAGCCGATGTGTTATCGATGCTGGCAACGATGACACCTGCTTCCACTTCATCAGGCAGCCCGCCCAAGTAGCTGCGTGGAACGTCGGCAAGGTTGGTCATCCCGATTCCGATATACGGGCGTTCCACTTTACCCGTTTCGATGATTTCACTCACGATTGGCATGAAATCTTTACTTGGGATGGCAAAGCCAAGCCCTTCTACACCTGAGTTCGAGATCTTCAGGCTGTTGATCCCGATCAGCTCACCCTTTGAATTCAGGAGCGCCCCGCCGCTGTTGCCCGGATTGATTGCGGCGTCTGTCTGGATGACATTCAATTCGGATTCACCCGCGGATGTCTCGACTGAAATGGTGCGGTCAACCGCACTTACGATCCCTTGGGTCACGGTTCTTGATAAATCAAGACCGAGCGGATTCCCGATCGCGATCACCTGTTCACCGGCACGCAGTGCACTCGAATCGCCGACTTCCAACAGGTTGTCCGCATATTTTCCGTCGACCTTCAGCACGGCAAGATCTGTCAGTGGATCGGCACCGATCAATTCCGCTTCGATTTTTTCACCGTCATAGAGGGAAACCTCGATCTTTGAAGCCCCTTCAATGACATGGTTGTTGGTGATGATATAAGCACTGTCCCCTTCTTTTTTAAAAAGGACCCCTGAACCTGTCCCCGCCTGCGCTTCTTGTGAAGCCCCAGTTAGACGGCTGCCCTGCTGCTGATAATTCACGACTCCGACAATCGACTGGGAAGCGTCTTCTACGATACTTGCCACATCCCCGCTGGTCCCGGTTGAAACCGTTGCAGGGGTGACACCCGAATCAGCGGCTGCCTCCGTCTGGCCGGTTCCTCCTGAGGATTGTTCAACTTTTGGCTTTGCGAGGTCCTCATAATAATCGGTTTGCGGCAGGATGGTCAGGGTCAGGACCGACCCGATGATCCCCGCGCCAACTGAGGACAGTAAGCCCTTGCCTTTGAATGGTTTCTTTGGCTTCGCACTTCTTTGCCTGTCCTCGTTATTCACTGCTTCGGAATGTTCTTCTATATGTGTCATTTCTTCATTCTGATTGTTAGGTTCCAACATGTTTATTTCCTCCTCTAATTCGTGTTCAATTACTGTTGATTTCATCTTAGAGGGAAAATATTACGAAATTATTAACAATCTATGTACAGGGTGGGAAGTTTTTAGAAATAAAAAAAGAACCGCCATTGGTATGGTGGTTCTTCTCATTTGGTCGCGGCGGGATGGGTCAGCGTACCTGTCCCCTTGTCCCGCCTGGTTGACCACACCAGTGCACCAATTCCAAGGAGCAGCATGACAATTCCCAGCCAGGAGAGCAGACTCAATTGTTCTCCCACGATAAAGACGCCCAGCAGCGCGGCTGTCATCGGTTCTGCCAGCGCGAGGGTGACGGCTGTCGAGGAGGATACCTGGAGGAGCCCCTTGGCAAAAAGGAGATAAGCAACCCCGGTGGCCATGATCCCCAATTGAAGGCTTACCCCCGCGCCTCTCAGACTCGCCATCCAGGACATATCATAGATAAATAGGATAGGGGATAAACAGACCGCACTGAGAGTGAACACGACCGCAACCACCGATAGTGCCGAGTGATTTTCGACTAAATCCCTGCTGACCAGCGTGTAGACTGCGAACGCCAGCCCTGCTCCCAGTGCGAGAATGATACCGGCCGGACTAACAAATGCAGACCCGTTATTCATGAACAGCAGCAGGCATCCTGAAATGGATAGAAAGGTAGAGCACCACCAAATTAAGATGGGGCGTTTTTTTAAAAATAACCATTCGATCACTCCCGATAGGATCGGTGCACTTCCTATCGCGACAACTGTCCCGATCGCCACCCCTGTCAGGGTGACCGCCGAGAAAAAGAGAGGCTGATAGAAGGCCATGCTCAGAGCAGCCGCCGCAGTCTGCTTTACAGGCCAATTCTGAGCGTTCACTTTCCCGGTTGCAAATACAATACATAATAAAAATAAACCGCCGACTGCCAAACGCGCCGCACCTATCGCAATTGGATGGGCCGATTCCGGGGCAAATGCCTGCGTCGTCCCGGTGGTCCCCCAGAGGATAGCTGCGAGTAAAATTAGAATAGGGCCTTTCATTGTATTCACCTCGATTAAAAAGTGGGACGAGGGGACAGGCCAGGTGCCGCGTCCCATTCTAAAATGCGGGTCAGCGTACCTGTCCCCTTGGTTCATTTTCCCTCTCACTTTTCAGCCTGGAAACCTCATCTTCCAAATTAGCTAAGCGCTTCTGAATCCTATAAATAATCGGTAAATAGGCAATGGCTATAATAATGGCCCATACCATCATGTACGTCCTCCTTTTGCTTCCGCATGTTCTCCTTATTTTCCAAAAGATCTTCCCAAGTCCCACTCATTTTTAAACTCCTCCAGTGACCGCTGACGCTTCTCCCGATCATCACTGACCGCTTTAAGCGCGACTCTGTATGACGCTTCACTTAACCGCCACTTATCAAGTGAACGGTCTGTTTCGCCGCCGAACAGGGCGAAGGCGGTGGCTCCCATGAGGTAGACATTGGTGATTTCGTCGATTTCCGCTCCATGCTCGAACTCCTCAGGGGACATGAAGCGGGACGATCCCCACATCCTGCCCATTTCATTGATATATGGACGCTTGGAATAAAGATCGATATCGCAAATGAACGTCTTTCCTTTTTGAAAATCATACAGGATACTGCCGTCGTAAAAATCGATGGCCACGTAACCCTTGTCAATCACGTGGATGTGAAAATCGAGGATATCGTTGAACAACTCGAGCCTTGTAGTGTCAGGCACCACCATGAATTTCTCCCTGGACAGGGGATACATCCTCCCCATGCATTCCCCGTCTGTCCATTCAAAGACGGCAGCGAATCCCCCTCCGACTTCCTCCGTTCGGATCAGCCTGGTCAGATGTGGGTGCGCCAAATCCTGATAAACCTGAACAGCAGCTTTGAGTCCGGCGACGGCATTTTCCCGTTTACCCGCATACCTCGCAGCCGGGGCACCAGCGTACTTTATGAAATATCTGTCATCGCCTTCCTTGACCCCGAAGCAGATATTGCCCGAATCCTGATCGTCATAGACCTTGAAGACCTCCCCATACTGCTCGATGAACGAGAAGTCAAAAGGGGTCTTTAACTTGTATGGAATCGCATTGATATATTGAATGTAGAAATCCCCCAAATACCAGGTCGGCACTGGGTTTTTCATGCCGTCGAACCAGCCCATCACTTCCTTTGCCTGCTCCTTCATGACCGCAACCTCTTCTTCCCCGAAATGAATCGCCCAAGGGATGGACGACAGCATATTGCTGCCTATGTAAAAAGCCATGAGCTTGAAGAACTCCTGGGGCGGCCGGCCGCCAAAGTAGCCATTGAGCTGTCCCGTCGCGAAATGCGGACTTGCAGAAGCACTCCACACAATGCGGTTGAACTCTTCCCACGGATCGCCGAAGTCATGACGGTTGAAATCAATGACGGAGAGTTCCTTTTCTGTGAAAATGACCATATTCCCCACGTGATAATCGCCGTGATGAAACGATTGCGGCCGTCCCCGAAGGAGATGCCGGTTCGCCTCTATGTATGCAATGACCTGGTCACCGCCCTCGATTTTGATCGGGCAGTCCCTGTACTGCTTGATTTTGCCGTCCACTTTCCTGTTGAATTTCGTTTCCCAATTCATTTCATCGGGTGGTGCAGGAATCGAGTGGATTTCCCGGAGATAATGTCCCGATTTCAGCCCCAGCTCATATTGTTCCGTGTCGCTCAGCTTGGGCAAAACATCGGCGGCATCTTCCCCTTCACACCAAGTAAAGAGGGTGTAGACACTCTCCCCGTCGCCGCATAATCCAAATTCAAGCGGCTTCGACATCGGGATCCCCTTTTCCGCCAGCTGCTTCATCATTTCAAATTCACTTTTCTTCATTTCATACTGGGAACGGTCCGCAGTCCGCAGCAGCAGCCTCCCGCCCGTCACCGTCTCCACATAATACTTCTTATCACTCGACCAGCCCTTGTTGATCGGTTCGATCGTTTTAAATCTGCCATCCGTTTTAATATCAAGCATCGCGGCACCTCCAGCGGGACATGGGGACAGGTCCCTTGTCCCTTTTTAAAAGACATCCAATTCGGCTGAAAAAGGAGTCCGGCCCCTCTTTCCGTTTATGATTACTAGTTTTATAAACCTAATTTTACCAATAGATGATTCATATTGATATAAGATTCAACTTACATCTCACCAATTATTTTTGTAAAAGAAAAACTCAGTCTTCTCAACTGAGTCATCGTAATTTTTTTAAGTGTAAGCAAGAACCGGCAAGTAAATCTCCACTTCCTCCCCGCCGTTCTCCAGTGGATGATAAGTCTCAACAATGTAACTGTCCAGTTCATGTGTATACCCATTTTCATCAGCCCATTTCACTAAATTGTGATGCAGGCTGCCAATCTGATCCATGTTCCCCCTGGTCATGACATACTCCCCGCTTAATTCGATAAACTCCATGCCGCTCGGAACGTCTGTCAGCGGCTGGTCCACGATCATCCCGACATAATAGCTGCCTTCAAGATGATTTTCATCCTTTTTTGGTTCAAAGATCGCTACTTCAGTCCCGGAACGATGTTTGATTTCATCAGCCCGGGCCAGAAACTGCTGGGCTGCTTTCGGAACCTCTGTACCAAAACTATCAAACGTTCCTTTGCCTTTCATGCCTACTAATCTAATATGTTTGTTGACCTTTTTACATTCCATATCCATATCCCCTTTTATTAATCGGATACATTAACATTCTCCTCAACCACTTTGAGTTCCTTCTACTGTTTTTCCTTTAGGGATAATCGGAGCTGACCCCAAACGCATACATACTAACGGAGCTGGAGACAGAACTCAACACACGTTTAAACTCATTTATCAATCTCTAAAACAACCACATCAAAAAATTCCCTGTCCGCATAAAGCAGGAATGCCCATTCTCCCTTTTCGGGAATGGTCACAGCGGACGGGGTGTGAACATCGGCCCCATTATGCTCGCCACCAAGATCAATGGTCCAGCCTTTCCCATGATGTAAAACCGGATGGGCTGTTCCGGTCTCCCGGTGAAATCCAACGACCGTCAGCTCAGAAGCGTCGGTGCCCCACAAATGCCACATCCATTTTTGACCGGTCAGGCTGGGCATGTCAGCACCTATGATGCCCGTTTGATTTTCATTTCCAACGAAGTTCCGGCCGAATGCAGCTGCTTTTCGATTCCAATCGATCTTTTCAACATCACTTTCTTGAACATAGTCCGGGAGATCTTTGGGGAACTTCACAGAGCTTTCTTCTTTTTCATCCACATTTACGACTACATCCCCATACGCTTTTCCGTCCAGATATACTTCATACCTCCATAAACCGCTGTAAGGTACTTGAAAGCTGACAGAGAATCGCTGTAAGCTTGAATAACCTGGTGAGGGTTCTGTAATATTCTGAGGAGATAACGCCTGAATCCGTTGACCTGTTTCTTTATGAACAGCAGAAATGGAAAGCTCTCTTCCTTTAAATGTGGTAAAAGGCTCATTAAACCGGAAGATATAACCATAAGGTTTTCCAGCATGCAATTCAGGATCGGGAAAAATGCTGAATATGACTTTCCCATTCTCTTTATACTCATGTTCTTCTTTCCATATCTGAAGGGTACTTTGAGTGCCGGTGATCTTTTCATTATGATGCTCGACCAACAACTCCGTCGAAATGAAGAACCCTGCTAAACAAATGGATATCGCTGTAAGGATGGTTATAACGAAGGGTTTGGGTCTGCTTGATTTTACAGGTCGGTCAGTATGAACGGCATTTCTTATCTTATTTTTTTGGATGTCTGTAAAGTGAAGACCGTTGTGAGTCGTAGAATCCATTGCTTCCCTTAGCCGGTTAAGCTTCCTCTCCATCATACCCCCGCCTTTCCATCATTTTTTTCAGCTTGCCCCTGCCTCTACTCAATCTCGTTTTGATTGTATTTGGGTTCAAACCTACCATTCCGCTAATCTCTTCAATGGAGCATTCTTCATAATAATAAAGCGTCACCACTTCCCGATACTTTACTGGGAGCGAT
The DNA here is from genome assembly GCF_903645295.1 of Bacillus sp. Marseille-Q1617. Classification (NCBI taxonomy): domain Bacteria; kingdom Bacillati; phylum Bacillota; class Bacilli; order Caryophanales; family Bacillaceae; genus Bacillus; species Bacillus sp. Marseille-Q1617. The sequence goes on along the minus strand of NZ_CAHJXM010000001.1, from coordinate 795,591 downwards.
AATACACACTTGGAAAGAAACTCTTCCTCATTTCGCTTCACTACACTCTTTTCAGGCATCAAATCCTTTGCTGCGAAACGAGTAAAAAGGCTTGAATTCAGCACTACTTTCCGAAATGCCGAACTCTTTAAAACATCTTTTGATTGATTAATCACCAGCCGATAAATCCATGCCTTGAAAGAAATGATCTCATCTATTTTTTGATAGTTCTTGTAGCACGTGATAAATACATCCTGGACAATATCTTCTGCCACATTCCAATCTTTCACATAGTTATAAGCTAACTTTGTGATCCGCTCACCATACTCATCCATAATCGCTTCGAGCCATACATCCCGATTTTCACCATAGCCCTCTTCCCGAATCTTCCTCACACGTTTTCCACCCCGTTCCCCTTTAATGCTAAGACGAATCAAACAGCTGTCAGTTTCATTTTTTTATAAATTATTATTGTTGTTCCATTTGAACTTCTCCACGAGACCTCGTATTCTCTACAAAAAATGGGCCACGGGACCCGCCCCCATGACCCACTCTCCTATGTATCCTTCGGCAGCAAAATAGTAAACGTCGTCCCCACACCCAACTCACTTTCCACCAGGATCTCACCCTTCATCCGTTCGACGATCTGATAGCAGACCGTCAATCCAAGGCCTGTCCCTTTTTCTTTTGTGGAATAATAAGGTCTGCCCAGTGTTTCGAGTTGTTCTTTAGGCATGCCGGCTCCATTATCTTTGATGGTGATGATGAATTGTCCGACTTTACTTTCAGCTGCTGCAACGGTAATTTCGCCATTTTCTTTTATCGCTTCGATTCCATTTTTGAGAATATTGATCAATACTTGTTTGATTTCAAAACTCAGTCCTTTGATCAGCATATCCTCTTCAATGTCTTTGTTGATTTCTATGCTGTTCATGACCGCATAGGATGACATCACGTCAGCGGATTCATGAACGGCCTCGGTCAGGCTGAACACCTCGTATTCTCCGGTTTGCGGCTTTGCGAGGGAAAGATATTGGTTGATGACTTCCTGTGCCCGGTCGAGTTCCTGGATCGATATATTAATGAAGGTGTTCTGTTCCTTCGATAGGCTATCTCCCTGGAGCAGCTGCATGAATCCTCTTACAGTGGTCATCGGATTGCGGATTTCATGGGCGACGGATGCCGCGAGTTGACTGACGACGTTGAATTTTTCCGCTTTTATCAGTTCTCTTTTGATCCTCATCTGTTCCAGTCTGTTTTCAATCAGATAGATGCTCAGTACTAAGGTAATCCATATGACCATTGTAGAACTAACCACTAAAGGAAGTTGGTCCACTTCATTTTTATAGAGTAAAAAAAGGGCTCTTGTAACCGGGACAAAAAGATAGAAAAGGGAAATCAGGAGAACTTTGTTCTTCCACTTAAACCTTCTATACCATTTAGAAACAGGGATGAGCAGCAGACAATAGATTGTATAATTTACGATTAGACTGAGAAGGACATGGTTGGTGACCGAACCGATCAAAAGCAGCGTAAAAAACGCAGCAAATCCAACTCTCCTCCCGCCATAGATAAATGCAATGATGATGGGGATCACTTTGAAATCGTATACATAGCCGCTTGAGTAGACAATCGGAAATATCATGGTAAATACGATGATCACAATATTCATCAAAAGAAATTTCCAGTTAAAATCTTTCGTGTCCCATTCCGCTTCTCTCGTAAACATCTGAAATAGAAGGATCGTAAACAATATAAACACCACATGAAGCACTAGGTGATGAACGGTTTCTACCATATAAGAACTCCTTTAAGACAAAACCAGAATTTTTTTCATCTCTCTATTTTTGTTCGACATCTTTTTGCAATATCCTCCACTCTTTCAAAATCGTGTAAGGCACAGCAGGCATAATAGTCCAGAAAGCAGTAGTCCCATATTGCGGCACCATGTAGAATAGAGATAGGTCAGGCACCTATTTGAACAACAGCAATTTTCTTATGAGAAAGGAGTTAAGTAGAATGGGAACGCATGAAAAAATCACAGTACAAACGACCGTTCAAGCACCGGTAGAAAAGGTATGGGAATACTGGACAGAGCCAAACCATATCATCAAATGGAATGCAGCTTCCGGTGACTGGCATACCCCTTTTGCTGAAAATGATCTGCGAATCGGCGGGAAGTTTCTTTCGAGGATGGAAGCGAAAGACGGCAGTTTCGGATTCGATTTTGGCGGAACGTATGACGAGGTCAAGGCAAATGAGGTCATTGCCTATTCGATGGAAGATGGCCGGACCGTCAGTATCAGGTTTAATGGCCAAGGAAACGAAACCGAAATCTTGGAGATTTTCGATGCAGATTCCGAGAATCCGGTTGATATGCAGAGGCAGGGATGGCAGGCGATACTGGATAACTTTAAAAGGTATGTAGAGGGAGCAGCTATTTGAATCAGGGACAGCCGCACAAAAAAATGGGCCTGCCCCCGTCACGGTGAAGTTTTTCCGTAACGGGGGGCAGGCCCTAATCGTTGGTTACACGCATTTTCATAATGAAACAAAGTCCATTGGGACAAACTATTCCAGACACATTACAGGGGGGATGAAAGTGGAGACCAGAAACCATCAAACCAAGATAAGTGCATCAGAGCTCGCTAACCTTTGGACACAATATATGAATGATAGCATGGCAAACTGTATGTTTCGGTATTTCCTTCATCATGTTCAGGATATGGACATTAAACAGGTGCTTCAATATGCTTTTGAACTGACGGAAAGGCACCTTCAAAAAGGGGAAGAATTTTTAACAACAGACGGGTATCCGGTACCAAAAGGATTTACTGATGAAGATGTTACGGTAGATGCACCTCCCTTATTTACAGATACCTATATCATTGTTTACTTACATATCATGGCTGTCCACGGGCTCACTCGATACGCAGGTGCCATAGGCAACGTCATTCGCGAAGATCAGAGAAACTATTTTATGGGTGTTATTTCTGAAACAATGGAATTGTATGATCGGTCTACTAAAGTGCTGACAGAGAAAGGCATTATTAACAGACCTCCTACGTTCAACAATCACCAGAAAGTCGAGTTTATAAAGAAACAAAACTTTTTAACCGGTTGGTTAGGGAAACGCAGACCAATAAGTGCAGTAGAAGTAAGTGGCACGTATCTTAATTTACAGAAAACAATGGCAAAGACTGTCCTGGAATTAGGATTCAGTCAAGTGGCCAAATCTAAAAAAGTCAGGGATTTCATGGAAAGATCCAGGAAGCTATGCAACGAGCACTTTAAAATACTTACTTCTATGTTAACTGAAGATAATTTACACATACCCAGGACCTTTGAGTCCGAGGTGACGGATTCAATCACTTCTCCTTTTTCCGATAAGCTTATGATGTTTCACATCACAACACTTCTCTCTTCTGCTATTGGGTATTACGGAGAGGCCATGGCCATAAGCCAGCGCAGGGATTTAGCAGGGAACTACTCAAAAATGATTGCGGAAATTGGACTATTGGCTGAAGACGGAATGAATCTATTAATTGAAAAAGAGTGGATGGAACAGCCCCCTCTGGCAACAGATCACAGCCACTTGGCAAAAAACAAATGATGGAATGAGATGGACCTTACCTCCCATAAAATTAAGGGTCTGACTCCCCGGCACATATGGGAGCAGACCCTATCTTCTAATTCCCCTTACACTTCTGTTTTCAACATCTGCAAAATGACACGTTTTATATACGGAGTCATCCCTCTTAAACCGTCAACGTCATATATTCCTATATAGTATTGCAGCACAAGGCCGTCTACGAAAGCGACGAGCATAGAGGCTCCATCTTTGGAGTGAAGGACGGGATAAACCTTCTCCTGATCCAGCTGCCTCAATTTCACATGAAGCTCTTCGGTCATATAATTAAAGGATGAATGAAAGGTTCCCTGAGAAATCCTTCCACTTGAGTAACGGCTCAGAACGCTCTTGATCCTATCTATATTCCGGTCATTATACTCCCACGAATCATACAAAAATTGTTCAATAAAATCCTCTATGTTCGTGCTGTCATTCTCTTTGACGGCTTTCACATAGTCTTCTTCCAGACGTTTTAACCTCTCATCTATGTCTTGGTGCGATTTTTGTTGTGTCATTCCGGATGTCCTCCTCTATCTTTTTTCCCCCTTTTCCCCGGTGAGGTCATGGTTACACCTCTTATCTGTTTTTTTGCTTCCGCTGGATTCAAAGAGTTCCTATGTTCAATTCATCAATGTGATAAAGGATACTGCACTAAATAAACCACCATCAATACGCTGAAAATGCCAAGTAATGCCAAAATAAAAAGGGATATCCGTCTTCCCTTTTCCCCAGTGAAGTAAAGATTCACAAGCAGGTAATACATCGTCCCGCACCCTAACGTAAAGAAGAAGAATTCCAAGAATTCCCCGGTGTTCATCATGATTTCTTCAATCTGTGAAAGCCCGCCGCTGCCGTCAAGCGTGAATGGAACGGTGAAGCTTTGTAACAATAACCCTCCGAATATCACGATCCCCAAACTATTCAAAACTGTTCTAGTGCCGTGCTGCCTTTTTGGAACTGGCTGATGTTCAGGTACAATCTCATAATTTAACTGCATGCTCGCTCCCGCCTCTTTCCTGTGGATATATTACAAGTACGGATGAAGGAGCATGGAGGTTCCAATTTATTACTTTTGGTTGGCAGCCAGCATCAATATTATTGATTAAGTATCAAAGGAATCTGCCAGAGTAGTTATTAACGGTAGCCAGGAGCGCTTCTTGTTGGTACCTTTTAAATCAATCATAAAACTCCATATGCGGCTTTTCCTGTTTATAAAAATCAAGCCTGTCCTGCAATGATCCTGTATGAAATTCAAATTTATGACCATCCGGATCGGTGAAGTAAACGGACTTTTTATCCTTTTCGTCCCTCAAACGGCCGGGCAGGATATTTACCTTCAGCTTCCTTAACTTATGTAGTATGTCATCAAATTCCGTCTCTTCTACCGTAAAAGCAATATGTGTGTACGACCGACTGATTTCATTCCTCGGAATATCCTTTTCTTCATTGAGGGCCAGCCACATTCCGTTCAAATCAAAATATGCTGTACTGCGTCCTTTTACCAGCAGTTTCGCTTCGAATACTTGGTGATAAAACAAGATGGATTCTTCTAAATCAGATACTGAGAATAAGAAATGATTGAGTCCTTTTACCGGCATCATTTCACCCTTTGGATTCTGTCCTTTCTCTGAGACCTGTTCTACAAAACGATCAAATACTTCACTAAACAAACCTTTCTCTTCCAAAAACGGATAATGGTTACTCTGTTCAAATATCTCGAGCTGCGCGTTTGGGATAGACTCCGCCAATTCAATGGAATAAGATACAGGACATTGAACATCGTGCCTGCCGCAAATGACGAGTACTGGCGCGGTGATTAAGCCAAGTTTTTTTGTTACATCATAAACATGCAGTTCCCTGCTAAAAAAATTCAGCCTGGCACCCGACATTTTTTTGCGGATGGGGCGGGAAAAGTATTGATCATATTTCTCCGGTTGGAATAAGGATAGCTTTACCCGTTCGGCAGCTGTATGCTTTCTTTCGGTTTCACTCAAGTTCGGATTTTTCAACGTTTCCATAAAGTCCTGCATGATTTGAAATTTGGGATGTTCGGGATTATAGATACAGTCTCTCGAGAATGTCATATACTCCCTTCCCGCCGCTCCGACGATGACAGAGAACGATAGACTGTCAGAGTGATAGATTCCATACATGATCCCCAGCATCCCGCCAGTTGAATGGCCGGCAAACCCCCATTTTTCAAAGCCAAGGCCCTCCCGAATGGCTTCCAGGTCAAAAATCGTTTCCAACATACTCAGCTGGTAAGATTCAACGGCTCTTTCGGATGCCCCGGCTTCCCTCAAATTCACTAAAATGACTTGGTGGCCGGACGTAAAGGTTTCGGCAAAATAGTCACCCGTTTCGTTGAACTCCGAGTAGTGATGGGTCACACAAAGAGGCTCACCCATGCCTTTTATAAATACTTTGAACACTCCGCGTGAAGTTGTGATCATGCGTCTGTCCCACTGCTCCATCATGTTCACCCTTTCTCTTGAATAGATTAAATTACTAGTTTGTGGTGAGGGGAAAAGAAAATTCGACAACCGGCTTAATTATCATGAAAGTGGCGCAATTATTATGAAAGTGGCGCAATTAATGAAAAACCGGCGCAATTATTCGAAAACCGGTGCAATAAAAATTAGTATATTAATATTTCGGTTCTGAACCGCTTTTTTCCCTCTTCCATACGACTTCAACTCAGGGGAACCGGCCCAAATATGACCACCAAGGCCAGATACAGTCATTTTTTCACCATTTCCAACGAAAAAAAGGACATTTCTGTCCCTTTCCCATGAATCAGGAGATTAAGAGATCGCACCGTTCACGATCTCCACTCTTCCCCATGCTCCCGAACAAACGCAATGTCCTTTTCATAGTGCTCGACATGACCATCTTCCAGCATCTTTTGAAAAGCGGCATCGCCTTCTGCGGCTTTTCGCTTGATCGTTTTACATATTCCTTCCAACCGCAGTAACACCATGTCAACGAAATCCTTTTCAAAATCCAGGCCATAGGCTTCAAAGAATAATTGCACTCTTCGTTTGATCCTATCGGCATCTTTGTCAGATTGATAGAGGACCTCCTCACCCGCTTCAGAATGGTAATGCCTGCTTAACGGCACACATGTGTAAAGCGTGTAGGCAATATCATACATCCTCGGGCCCGGACCGGCCACATCGAAATCGATGATCCCAACCGGTTTTTTATGATTAAAAATGATATTGTAAATCGCAAAATCATTATGACACAGCACCTCATACGGCTCGGGGGTGTTATCGATCGGCTGCCAGCTTTCATCAAATGGAAAATCGCTGACCGCGTCATGATAAAGACGGAGCATGGTCGCGATCTCACTTAGCGCTTCATCAGCCCACATGTATTCCTTCAGGGGGTAATTGCCCGCTTCTCCCTCTATAAAAGAAAGAATCTCCCTGCCTTTTTCATCAATCCCTAAAAACAGAGGTGCATGTCTGAAACCTTTCCTTTCCAAATGCTTTAACAGCTTATGAATTTTTGGGCTCTCCGGCTTTAGCTCCCTGAGGACCGTATCTTCCAATCGATAGACGGCTGAGACATTTCCTCCGGTTAGAATTTCTTCTTTAGTGTTATCTGACATATAGATTACTCCCAGCACTTGATACATTTATTCTTTGCAACCATTCAACAATCACTTCAAGTCTGTCCTTATGTTTCATGATCTGACATTCTTAGAAAGCACGTGAATATACCTCATACCTGTTTGCTTCATCATCTACTATCTCAACGTTTCTCTTTCTCTCTCATACACATGAAAATAATAAATATAAGGATTCTTCTCATCCGTTATTCCTTTTTTAACAGACACTTCATTCCATTCACTGTAATCAATTTCCGGGAAAAACGTATCCCCCTCAAAAGCATGATGTATTTTGGTAATGTACATTTTTTCTACATAAGGGAGAAATAATTCGTAAATCTGTTCTCCACCGAAAATAAACATTTCTTTTTCATGCTTACATAGCTCAAATACTTCATCTGCTGAATGGGCCATTTCACAGCCTTGAAATGTGTAGTTTTCATCCCTGGTCAAGACGATATTTCTTCTGTTAGGCAGGGCTCGTCCAATCGATTCAAGGTTTTTCCTGCCTAATATGATCGGATGCCCTTGAGTCACTTCTTTCACATACTCCCAGTCCTTCGGAATTCTCCACGGGATATCGTTGTCTTTTCCAATCACTCTGTTTTCATCCATTGCTGCAATTAAGGAAACTTTCAAATTAGACACCGCCTTATTTTTATAAAGTCCAGTTGTATAGCCTTTACTTCTAACCCTTAAGATATCCGGGATTAAAATCAGGATTTCGTTTTAACGTTCTACATCTCTTTGTTTATACCACTCCACTGCTTTAGCTTCCAATGTTTTCACAAAACGATCCTTCCCATCTATATACGCTGCCACATCATAAGGAAATTCGAGAGCCAAACGTTCTTTAAGATTTCCATACTCTTCCCTGGCATAGGGATGTTCCCTTAAGTAATCACGAAAGGCCAAGTGACGGTCAATCTCATCATTTCCTTTCTGATACACGTGGACATGATGTGTACGGTCATCCCCGCCTTTCTGGAAATACCTTCTTCCTGGTATCCCACTTTCCCCTTTAGACAAATATCCGATGGTACTCATTTCTTGATTGAAGGTATCTACAAGGGCAATGTCTCTCACGACAATCAAGATATCGATAATGGGCTTGGCCTTGAGCCCCGGCACTGAGGTACTTCCGATATGATGAGAACGTATGATGTCCTTCCCAAGAATTTCTTCTATCCTTTTGACTTCTTCAGCAAACATAAAAGGCCATTGTTCATTGTAGGGACTTACTTGGACTTTTCTCAAGGGAACAAACCTCCTCTAATTCAGAAGACTCCATTCAGAAAAAAAATAAAACCACCATCAAAAACAAACTAACCCCCATACTTAGATATCCATAAACGATCTTTCCTTTTTGAAATTCTTCCAGCCCCATTATCAGCAGCATCACGCCCAACAAGAATAACGTGTAAGGCTGCAGCCAAAAGTTGTCTGTCACCAGGCTGTAACTTGCCATGATAAGTGCGATGGAGGCAAAAGTAATTCTTAACACTTTTAACATAGATTTTTGATCTCCTTAGTAAGCATGAGATGGTCACTGTATTCAAAATCCCAAAGTCGCGTGCCCCATTAACTTGACCCTACTTTCTGAACAAAGAACCATCTCTTTACTTTTTCTTCTTGATGATATTAACAATTTTATAACCCAAAAACCCGATGATATACATCCCCGAAAACAAACATAGATACGAAATCGGATTGGTCTTCAAGGCGATTAAAAAGACATCGATCGCATAAATATCACTGCAATACTGAACATCCTGTGGTGTAAAAATAAATTCAGGCTTACATAATGATTGCGGCAAGTAGGCGATTTTACTTGCAATAAAAAAAGAATACACAAATGAGATAAGGAATGTCGGCAAACAAAGAATAAAGAAAATCCAACCCTTCATGGAAAACCCTCCCTAAGTTGCCGGCTGCTCGAACTCTATTTCTTCAGACGAATAAACATCAGCAAACCACCTCAGCACTCCATTATGATGGCCGATGATTTGTTGTGCCGTAAGATCACCTGAATCCCAGGTACTGTGTGCATCTGAAATCAATGTTACTTTATACCCCTTACTAAAAGCACTGCGGCAAGTGGTGTCGACACACGCTTCTGTTTGAATCCCAGCAATATGTATAGTTCTTATCCCCTTTTTACTCAGTTCTTCTTCTAACTTCGTATTCAAGAATGAATCCGGAGTGTCTTTTTGGAGGATAGGGTCACCCGGCAGAGGTTTGATTTCATCATGGATTTCCCACCCTGCTTTTCCATATTCCAACGGTTTTCCTGCTGGAGCATTATGTTGCACGTAAAAGACAGGCGTATTGGAGGAACGAGCCTTTTCTATCAAGGTTTTTAAAGTGGAAATCAGTTCCTCTCCTTTATAGACGGCTGCCCCTTCCAGAAACATCCCTTTCTGTACATCTATTATGATTAAGGCACTGCTCATACTATTGAATTCTCTCCTTTTTTAGAACGATCTTTTCTGTCCCTTCGCTGTCAATACTCCTCAATCGTTTTTCTAAATCCATAGAACGCCCTGTAATCATTCGCTTCGTAAAAAGATTTAGACGTTTGCGACCCCAGTAATTCCACCCTGGTTTTCGGATAGAGATGATGAACAGATTTAATCAGCTCCGACCCGATCCCCTGGCCGCGGTAGCGCTTGTTGATGAGCAGTTCGCAAATGTACGTCGTCACGTTCTCATCTGTGAATCCCCTTACATATCCGGCGAGAGCGTCACCATCGAACACGAGGAATCTGATCGTTGAATGCATCCATGCATTTTTCGTATCTTCCTTTTTCTTAACGAGATTATTCCATTCCTCTTCGGCGTTTAACTGATGCACACACTCAAAATCTGCTTCTTCAAACTCTCTTATTTTATATGTCATTCCGTTCTTTAACGTTAATTCCTGCATGTATATGTCCTGCTTTCTCTTAAATTAGCATACCAGGGGATCGTCCCCATGCTTCTTTTTATTTACTCCCCAAGAAGGTCGTCTCAAGCTCTTCCTCATGAACCTTTTCTTCAAAATAAACCTTATACGCCTTCGCATCCGGTCTCGAACTGACAATCTTATGGATGTCACGGTCAATGAAATGAACAGCCGCCCCATCATCAGCCGCAATGCCGGATTGAACTTCCCCGGATTCAATGAATCTATGATAGGAGGGTCTCCTCTCGGCTTCCCCATCGTAGTGCGGGCAATTACTGCCCCCTAAGAAACCGAGACAATTTAAAGGCTCCAGCCTGTCACCGTATGAATCCGTCACTCCCTCTTCAAACCAGCAAATGGAACCTGCACTGATTCCCGCAAGCACGATTCCCTGCTCCCAAGCTTTTTTCAAAATAAGGTCCAGACCCCACTCTTTCCATAAAACCAGCAGATTCTTCGTATTCCCGCCGCCAACATACAGAATATCTTTATCTAGTAAAAAGCCCTCGATATCTCTTGTCGGCGGTTTGAACAAGGACAGGTGGGAAGGCTGGCAATTTTCTTTTTCAAAGAAGTCATAAAATCTCGAGGTGTATGTATCCGAGTCGCCACTTGCCGTAGGAATAAAGCAGATTTTCGGATTTGCCTTACCCGACTGCTTAAGAATATACCGATCGAGCAAAGGATTCTCAGGTTCCATGGAGAACCCTCCGCCGCCTAAAGTAATGAGTTGTTTCACCACTTGCTTCACAGCCTTTCATTTTGTAATGTGCCTACTACTTCTCTTCAGTCTTCAAAAAACAGTTCCTTCATTTTTTTTATAAAAAATATCAAATAAAGCCCCAAGTAAACCAAGCGTTAGAATGATTACCCCATAAATGCCGGAACCTCCAAAAAACGTAAAATAAAACCCAATTCCAGCCGTTAGATAAGAAATGAGTGCAATCGTAAAACGTTTCATTCCCGTACGCCCCCGTCCCATATCTCACTTAAAGATTTCGTTTCTACAACTTTCATGCCATCAATTGATTTATAAAAGGCACAATATAACTCCTATATTCCTCCGTTAACCCCTCCGGCAATTCATTTAAACTAAAATACTGGATATCTAATGATTCTTCCTCATCCACAACGAGATGCCCTCTAACATCTGTTGACACATAAACAGCAGTGACCGAATACAACTCATCACCATTCGCTACTTTAAAATAATAGTCCGGGCCTGAAAATATCCCCAATAATTTGAGTTCCCCCAGTTCCAGTCCTGTTTCTTCCTTTACTTCTCTCCTCGCAGTATCCTCCAGGCTTTCCCCCAGTTCCATCAGTCCGCCGGGGAGCCCCCAACCGCCGTCCTTCCTGTGCTGCAGCAGCAATTCGTTGGATTCATTAAGAATCAGGACCACGGAGCCGGTCAGGATCAATGGCCTGCTGCCGACTATTTTTCGTAGATCTTTTACGTAATCCATATGTAAAACCCCTTTTAAGATCTGGAGGCAATCCCCCCATGGTTATCCCTAATATATGAGCCGAGAATAAAATTAACTCCCGCTAGTCTAAGTACACATCTTCCCCCGGATGATGTAAATGCCTAAACATCATCCGAATCTGCGACTCCGTATTCCTCTCGACCGATAATGCCGGCAGTCGATCTTCACCAAAAAATTCAACCCCGCTTGTTTCAATCCCTTCCTCCGCCTGCCCGCCGACGATTTCACACAGGATGAACATTTTATAGACATGATACGGAGATGGCGGGTGCGGATGGCATTTCTTATCTAAAACACCTAATAGTTTCACGGCCTTGACTTCAAACCCTGATTCTTCCTTTACTTCCTTCACCGCGACTTCCCTTGGGGTCAGTCCAATATCCCCCCAGCCTCCTGGCAGCGACCAGTCACCATCCATCGTTTCTTTTACCATCAATAATTTATCATCCTTGAACACAACAGCCCGGATGTCCACTTTAGGCGTGGCATATCCCGTTTCGTTGGCGAACAAATCCTTTATCACTGACGTATCCATTTCTGTCTGCTGTGACAAAATTTCTGTGCTGATCTCTCGTATGCGTTCAAATCTTTCCAAGTCATACACATCCTTGGAATACATCAGTCCTGCCTGAGAGAGAGATTGTAGCTCTTTTGCCCATTGGAGCCATTTGGGTTCCATTTTCATCACCTCATGATTGATTGTACCAAATATTACCTGATAACTTGAAATTTCCCGAAAAACCAGCATATAGAGTTATGTTTCCTTCCAGCAATAGACCTTCAGGAAAACTTAAACAGGTCAAGGGACCAGTTCCTTGACCCGCTATTTGCCAGGGTGCCCATCCACCAACCCCGGGTTATAACCATATCAATCTAGTCTTTAATAAGACCGAACCGGAGAAATGAGATGCAGATAAGAAGGATTTCCAACAGGTTCAATCAGCACAGGTTTCATGGACCCTCCGAAACTTAATCGTATCTCTTCCTCCTTTACCGCTTTTAAAGCATCCATCAGAAAATCTCCATCCAGGGAGATGCTTAATTCCCCCTCTCCCTCCATACTCTTGATCATTTGAGTTTCTTCGATTCTCCCTATTTCTGAAGAGTTAGATGAAATCTTCATTTTCATGCCATCTTTTATTTCTAAGAATATATTGTTATTTTTCCATTCACTTGCAAAAAGACAAGCCCGGTCGATTCCTTTTAATAATCGCTTCGTGTCGCTCGTGACAATTGTCTTCGAATCTTTGGGTATCAGCACTGATACGTTAGGATAGTTCCCCTCAATCAACCGTGTGAAAAGAGTTGCTTTGCTGGATTTAAAGACCATGTAGCTGGCCGTAGCGAATAGATCTATGTATCCAGATTCATTCTGAAACAGTTTCACAAACTCATTCAGGCTGGCACTGGGGACAATGAATGAACCGGTAATGGTTGAATCGATTGTAAGCTCTTTTAATGCTAAACGATGGGAGTTCGTTGCCGCACAAGTAAGATGGTTTTTATCGAATGACAGATTGACTCCAGTCAATACTGGTCTTGTTTCACTCTTTGCTACGGCAAACACGGTCTGCTTAATCATTTCGATTAAATCAACACCGGGGATTCTCATTTGATTGGATTCATCCATTTCCGGAAGACTCGGATATTCTTCAGCATGAATACCGTTAAGGCTGGTAACTATTTCATCGGATCTCAGGGTAACGGTTTGTTTCTCATTCGCTTCCACATGGATGTCACCCGGTAATTTCTTCACGATTTCACTTAAATACCTTGCCGTCAGTACAACACTGCCAGGTTGAATAACATCCAATACTTTGACGCCATCTATACTCAAAGGAATCACTTTTTCAATAATAAGATCCGAATTGCTCCCTATAAGGGTCACGCAATCTTGATCAGCAGTAATCTTAATCCCCGTCAAAATAGGAAAAGGTGTTTTCATGGATACTGCTCTATGAACATCGGATATGGCTCTATTAAAATATTCATTCTCTATGATAAATTCCATTTGTCGATCACTCCAATTTATGGCTATTAACAACATTCGACAATGTTCACTATTAATCCTTTTATAACCACGGGGACAGGTCCCCTGTCCCAAAATTTCATTCAAATTTATATGAATAAACCTTCTCTCCCCCCGTCACCATATCCTTCACCTTATACCGGTTTTCTTTTACCTCATCCTCTCCAATAATAATGACGTTCTTCATCCCTTCTTTATTTGCCCTATCGAGGAGTTTCCCCAGCTTCTTTTTGCTCATTTCACATTCCACTTTGTAACCATCGGCTCTCAGATCATTCGCCAAGAGCAAGGCTTCCTTTTGCATACCAACTGGAATCACATAGTAATCCAGCTCTGATTCAGGGGCTGTCTGGTTTCCGCTGACCGCTGCATAGATCACGTCCAGTCCGAAAGAGATGCCGACAGTCGAAAAAGTTTCATCCGTCCCCAGGAGCCCTCCGATGGCATTGTCATATCTCCCGCCGCTCCCGATACTTGATTTGATCGAACCGTCGGTCAGGAACAACTCATAAATGGTTCCTGTATAGAGTTCCAGTCCCCTGGCAAGGAACGGATTGAAAATACATTGTCCGTTAATGCCCAGATAATTGATGATTTTCATCATCTCCCGCAATTCCTCCAGTCCCTTTTTCACGAGTTCATTCCGGCTCGCGTAAGGCTCGAAATAATCGAGGCTTCTGTTGGCTTCATCCGTCAGGAACCGTTCGATGGAACGCTGTGCTGTTTCTGGCACCTCCAGCTCCCTTAATTCAGCAACTACAGCCTTGACTCCGACTTTTTCAAGCTTATCAAGGATCAACACAGCTTTATTGATCCTGTACGCCGGTATACCGAACACTTCAAGGATTCCCGTCAAAAGCTTCCGGTTATTATATTGAATCACGACGTTCAAATTGAGCCTTCTGAAAGCATCCAATGCCATCGTCATCAATTCTGCTTCCGCCAGCTGAGAGTCCACCCCGACGATATCCACGTCACACTGGGTAAATTCGCGGAACCTCCCTGCCTTGATGGGGCCGTCCCTGAACACCTTGCCGATTTCATAGCGTTTAAAAGGCATCTTGAGTCCGGGGTTCATCGCCACTACTTTTGCAAAAGGGATCGTCAGGTCATACCGGAGCGCCAGGTCTCTTTCGCCTCTGTCAGACAGTGTGTACATTTCCTCCAAGATTTCGGCTCCACCCCCGTACTTCGAAGCGAGCAGCTCCGTGTAATTCAAGATCGGCGTCTCAAGCGGCTTGCATCCGTATTGGATGAACACATCCTCTAGTGTGCGCCTGATCTTCCTCCTCACCACTTCCGCACCCGGCAGGTAATCCTGTGTCCCTTTCACATTCTGATAATCCATCTTCTTCATCTCTTTTTCTCTCCTTTTTGGTAAAATAAAAAACCGCACCTGATATAAGTGATAACTTAATCAAATGCGGTTCATGAGAAATAACCTTCCTATTAACGATTCATTAAAAATCGGATAGCAAGGTTACTCGATATGATGATGTAATTGTAAAAATGATTTCGGTATGACATTAACCATTGTTACTCACCTCTTATATTACAATTAAGATTTCAATACAAATCTAAATCGGTATCTGACCCCTGCCACGGTAAATTTCAGACCCACTAGTTCTAAGTAAGCGGCTTTACCATATCCATCATCTTTTCAAAACCCATATTCTCATACACCCTTCTCCCAGCGGAACTCGACCACAACCTTGCGCGGTCAGCCCCTTTTTGTTTGAGCCACAAGCAGATGTCCTCCACTAACGTGTAAGCCAGGCCATTACGACGGTGGTCTTTTTCCGTATATACAGCAATCACCCAGCCAAATAGAGTCTGCTCTTTCGCCAGCGGAAATGAATATTCGTTTCTGACGAGCCCCCCTGCACAAGCAACAATCTTTCCACTGCGGTCTGCAGCAACCCTGAACATTAATCTGCCTGATTCAAATTCATTGTAAAACAGGCTTTTCACTTCTTCCAGCCTCTCCAAATCCGGCTTCGGGACTCCATCAATTTCTCCCATCTCACAAGCCATCTTGAACCAGAAGTCTGCCACTATAGCGGTTTCTTCTTTAGTAATCCATCTTGTTTGATACATGCTGGCACCTTCCTCCAACCAATTGTAACCTTATTGTTTAGACATTATTGCCAGGAATCATATGTCTGAAAATCCTTTAAAAATTCGGGACTGTCCCTTAACACAGGGTCCCCATTATTAATCTGATAAAAATTAAACGATGGGGCTTTTCCGGGACCAGCCTCTCTAATTCTCTACAACTATTTCCTCTTCTCCCTCGGGAATTTCAAACCCTTCAAGATATGAAGTCAATAACTCTTCTGAAATCGGAAACGAATTGGCGTCAAAACGTTGATTACGCAGAGTAAGCCGTTTACGTAAATCATCAGGATGCACCTTCAAATAAATGAGTTTCCATTTACCGCCGCAATCCTCTATACGTTTCTTATATCTCTCCCGCCTTACCCGGTCCCAGAAACTGAAGTCGATGACCACCTGTTGTTTTTCTTGAATCAACTCTATTAAACGGGTGCGTAATGTCCTTTCTGCCTCTTTCTTGTATTCTTCGATTGTCTCAATGGGGAAATCAACCCCATACCGGCCCCTGGTCGCCCATATTTCTTCATCAATGGAGAGTCTTACAAAACCTTCCTTCTCCAACCGCTTTGAAAACGTGGTCTTCCCTGAGCCAGCCACACCGCACATCATGACCACCAAAGGGGCCACATCGCTTCGTTCGCGAAGAATCACGTCAAAATCAAACGCTTCAAACATCTGGACATCCCCCGTTTATGATTTATTTCATCAGCCGCCATCATTTCTGCACAAAGCCTTCTTGTCTTATTTTTCCCGGTGTGCTCGGACTCGTGCCTGCTCCCTGCATGCGGGGGCAGGCCATCACAACATTCTTATTCCAATTATTTCAAACTATCCTCACATCCTCAATAAAAAAGAAAAGGGTTTCTTCCATAAATCTTGAAATAGTTATGAGTATCATATTAAGGAGGAGATGGGTTTGAAACAAAGGGACTTTCTGTTATATGGACTGGATTCCACTTACGATAAAGAGAGCTGGTATGCACCGTTGAAGGAAGCTGTCACAGGACTGACTGCGGGGCAGGCGATGTGGAAACCGTCAGGAGAAGCAGCGAAAAGCATTTGGGAGAATGTAAATCATCTCGTGTATTACAAGGAAAGAATGGCTGCAACGCTTGAAGGACGCGAATGGGCCCATCACTTGGATGGTGATGAAACATTTACTCTCACCGATCAAAAGGAGCAAGATCAAGAATGGATAAAGGTCGTGGAACGTGCCGAAAATGCACAACAACTATTAAGGCAGGCCGTAAGTACACTGTCTGAAAGCGACATTGAACGGCTTGAAAGAAAGTTACTGGACATAATGCTGCACGATGCTTATCATACCGGGCAAATCATCCAGCTGAGAAAAATGCAGGGATCCTGGCCATCCCATCGATAAATCCAACACCTGCGTTAAAACTCGTTTCTTTACTCACTCGCCGGATTATGTATATAATAAAGATAGTAAAGTAAACTAAAAAAAGGAGCCCTGACTGCCATCAGGACTCCTCCACAACATAAACTGCACCTGACGTGCAGCGGCTCACAATGAGTCAACAGAATCGAAGTAATCATCAATGAACCTCATGAGCGTTGGGGACGATGGTTACTTCTTTTTTTGTGTAACCGCGATTATGGCTACGATCAGTGTTCCAAATCCTATCATGATTTGCAGCGCCTCTCCGACAGCAATCATATAGCGAATCACCTCCCTTCTCCTGGGAGTATGAGCCCTGTCCCCGTCAACTTTTTATGTTGTGTATCCTCATTATAGCACATGCGTTCGGTTTTTATATTCCATCAAAGGAACCATACTGTTTATTTAGTAAGGGGAACAGAATAAAAAATATGGAATCTTATGGTAGAATATATATGTGAAAGGAAATGATTCTTTGGACGATTCATTCCATATTTCCGCTTCAGCGCTCTCCTCTGCTCTAACTTTTACTTCCTTCATTTCAAAAAACAAGAACGAACAGACCTCATCTCATCTCTCCAATCACTTATCACCAAGGGACAATCTCCCTCTGTGCTGGCAGTTTTCTGCATCTGCTGCATGATACATGACTCCGAAGAAAGGATGGATGTCGAATGGACTTCTTGCTTTGGTTTACAGTTGGTTTCTTTTTCATCGGATTTGCCGGTCTTATTTTTATAAAAAGAAAGATAAAAACGGTGCAATCAATTATATGGTGGATCATGGGGACCACTGCCTGGGGAATCGCCAGCATCTTTCTTGTTGTCTGGTCGTTTCATACGATTTTTTAATTTAATGTTTATCGACAAGGTGGGAACAGAGTGAAATATGTAAAAGGAATGTATGCCGTGATGGCGTTGATGGTTTTTGTAAATTTGATCAGTGAATTTGTCTTGAAAGGGGAGTATTCAGCCATTTCAAGCTGAATCTCGGTGGCATTGTTTTTCTTTGGCACATTGTTTTTCATTAATGCTAGATACATATTTTTCAAGGATAAGGACGGGAGGTAATTTCTTTGGAGATCACTTATTCGTTGATTCCCTCCAAGCCGGTTGGCGGGACGCTCGCAGCTCCCTCCCATAGAACAGATCACCAGCGTTCATGGATTTTGTTTTGAGAATGACCGCCTGATGTTGGTCAATTTAAATCACCGGGGCTGGGATTTTCCCGGTGGTCACATCGAGGCAGGCGAAACCCCTGAAGAGTGTATTAAACGCGAAGCCTATGAAGAAGGCTATGTGTCTGGAAGCCTCTTCCTTTTAGGTCATATCACCGTCGACCACAGTGATAACCCCGTCTGGGATGAAGATGGTCCCTACCCTAAAGTAGGGTATCAAGTTTTTTACCGGATGGATATTGATCAATTGCATGAGTTTGAGGGGCAGTATGAGTCTGCTGAGAGAAAGTTTATTATTCCGCTGGAAGTGTCTCATTACTATGAGGGGTGGAACGGGGTTTATCAGGAGATTCTGGAGGCGGCTGAACGGCAGAGATGACCCTTCTTTTACCAGCAATGACGACATAGTGTACAGTAAGCCTTTATTTTTTATAAAGAAAGAGGGGGATGCGTTTGAGGAGAAAGATTGTGACCATGCTTCTGTTCTCGGCTTTATTGTTATTAACGGCTTGCGGCGCCAAGGATTTCAGTTTTTTCGGGGATTCCGATCATTGGCAGGGAGAGCTTAAAGTGAATCAGTCAAGTGATTTTGAAAAGCAGGATTTTGTACTGAAATATACAGGGGAAGATGTTGAGTCTATCGGTGATGTCGGTTATTCCGTCGAGAGTGTCGGTGGGTTTGGCGGTTCTGATTTGAGGCTGGATGAGAACGGCTCAATCAGACACAACCAGAAAACGGACCCGTCCGGACGTAAAATCAGTGAAGATACAGAGGTCACGGTGACTGTAGAGTGGGATGGAAAGAGGGAAACGTTTAATCTGAAACCTCAAGAATAATCAAAAAGCTCAGGTATTTTGAACTGAGCTTTTTTGCATGATTAGCGTCTTTTGACAACGGGGTTATGTTTGAAGACCCCAATGTTTTCTTTGATATGCTCAACCTTCTTCATTCCCACCATCGTTGAGAAAACGCCGTTGGTCCGAGCAACGTCAATTAACGAGGATTGAGGGTCACTTCCATCGTCGAACACTTTGCCCAAATTGAATGGGGCACTGGTGGTTGAATGGATCCCGAGCTCTTGTGCTGCTTCGATAATCGTCAGCCACTTTCCATGTACGCGTTGGTTCTGATTTTTAATGGCCTTATTCATCTGTTTATTCAGAGGAAACTGAATGAATTTGAAGTGATGCGCCTCACCTGCCACTCTTTTTGCCGTGTTCACGGTTTCCTCGATTGAAATATAGCCGTCTTCATTTGGAGCGTTGAGGAGTCCGGACCACGTAGCAAAGCCGTAATAGTTGAGGTTGCCTGTCTGGACTTGCTCTTCAAAGAAGGAAAAAAGCAATTCGAGTTGCTGATAAAAACGTGCCGATCCCAGTGTCATCAAGGATATCTCAGGGTTGTGGATATAATAAAGATCAATGGTTTCAAGATGAAGATGCTTCTTGCTTCTTTCAATGGCAAACCGGTAATAATCAGGTTCCAGTACGTGGCGGTGGGTGTCGACAATGTTCAGGTCAGACTCTCTGATGATGCCGCCATCCAGCAGGACTTTTTTCAGATAATCAGCCGGGACCAGGTTTGCTTCAATATCCCCGGGTATGATGCCCGCTTTTGTGGAGACGATCACCTCTTCCCTCTTGATAGTGCCTCTTTGGATCAACGACTTTAACACATGGCCGACATCCCGTTCAGATCGCATCCCCCGGTAATTGATGGCTGTATCGATGAAGTTCAATCCATTCAGCAGACCGTACTCGATCCCTTCACGGTAAAGTGCCGAGTCTTCCTCATTCATCTCGCCAAGATGAGTGCCCATCGCAATCGGCGGAGCGCAGAACCCAGGCGATTTTCGATAAGGCATTCCGGACTTAATCAGATACTCACTTGTTCCCTTCAACGTGGCATAACCAGAAATCATCCATACACCCTCCTCTTTTGTTCTTTTTCACTATAATGAATAAATAGTCGAATAAATAGACTGAACATTTTTGGGTTTATTTGGTATAATAAAAGTATAGGGAAGAAGCGGTTAAACAAAGGGAAGCACCCAAAATTGGGTGCTTCCCTTTGTTTTGTCATTAAAATTAGATTCTATTGCTTTAATTGCAGCAGTTACCCGTAAAAAGTGTAGCTTTTATGTCCCCGATCCAGGGGCTTGGGTGATATACGATCCTATTTAAAGATTTATGATCCATTTCTTGAAAATACGATCCTGATTCAAAATTTATGATCCTAATCAGAAAAATACGATCCTAAATCAAAATATATGATCTTTTGAGAATGATTCTAAACTATAACGTGGCTTGGACCTGGCCCTGAAAATGTTCACATCCGATTTCTAAGTCGCTGCCAGATCTTCATTTTTTACGTGTATTAACGAATGGTATAGATCCTCGTTTCTAGTTTTACGCTACTTCCGAACGTATCAACGAGTAGCAGTAACGGTAAGATTAAAAGTTCCTATCAATCTGTTAACATAGGTTTCATGTTAAGGAAAATGTGTTAAAGTCCTCCATATTCTTCTATTGCGAAAGGGTGTGTGGGAATGAAGAAAATATCGCTGGCCCTTGCGTCTGCGTTACTGATACTGGGGGCGTGCACAAATCCTTCTCCTTCAGAGAAGACCGGGAAGGAAGTAACGTCTTCAGAAGAGGACAAATCAAAGACGGAAAAGAAAAAAGAACAGGATGAAGAAACGGAACAGAAGAAAAAAGAAGAACCTAAACAGCCTTTCAAACCGCTGGAGCCGTCTGAAGAGGCTGTCCCACTGAAGGAACGACTGACAAAAGAGGAAGAGAAGGATGATAAATCCGAACGGAAAACACCAGTAGGTGAAACGCTGGCTAACGGAGTGAAAGATCCCTCAAACGGACCATTAAAGGATCATCGGCTCGTCACTTACTACGGTACGCCGCAGTCCGAAAACATGGGAATTCTGGGCACAATGGAGCCTGAAGAATTCATGAAGAAACTGAAGGAACAGACACAGGCCTACTCAGACGCCGATCCCGACCGCCCGGCGGTTCCGACGATTGAGCTGATCACGACCATGGCTCAAAATGAGCCGGGACCAGCCGGAGATTATGTCAGGATGACGTCTGAAGAGAATATCGAAACGTATGTGAAGCTAGCCGAAAAGCATGACGCACTGGTGATCCTAGATATCCAGCTCGGAACCGACACCGTCATGAATCAGGTGAAAATGGTCGAGAAATGGCTGAAGCACCCGCAGGTTCACCTGGCGATCGATACGGAATTCCACGTCGCTGAAGGCGAGAAACCCGGCGAGGATCTCGGGCAGGTGGACGGAAGGGAAATCCAGGAGGCAGTCGAGTATGTATCGGAGCTGACCGAGAAGAACAACCTGCCCGACAAACTCGTACTCGTCCACCAGTTCACCGGTCACGTACTGACGCATAAAGACGCGATTCAACCGACAGAAAATACCGAGGTCGCCATCAACTTTGACGGCTGGGGACCCGCTGCGGACAAACAGACCCTGTACAAGAAGTACATACGGGATGAACCGAATCAGTATGGCGGATTCAAGATCTTTTATGATAAAGACCAGCCGGTACTGACGCCCGAAGACGTATTGAAGATGGACCCGAGTCCTGCAGTTGTTAATTATCAATAATGTAAAAAACACAGGAGATTCGTCCCTGTGTTTTTTTATTGCATCACGATTTTGGATTTAATCCTCGGCCTTATTTTCAGAAATTTCATCCTTTAGATAATATACATATAAAAAGGCAACAACGGCCGCAATGATTGAAATGATGACAGAATACCTGAAGATTCGAAAGAAGAACTCAGGAAATGGCGTGATTTCATATATTGTCTCCTCTTCAAAACCAATGTTTCTTTCTCTTTTTAAAAAGACGACAAACAAGGAAAACGAAATAATAAATGAATAAATCCCTGTTTTCACTAAAAGTTTCTCCACTTCTTTCCCTCCCTTTGTGAAACTGTTTTTCTATAAAACCTTCAAAAACGAAGTATCCAGCTTTTCACTTTCTATCACAATCGCAGTCAGACCATTTTCGGTTTTTGTTTCATGCCATTCGCCTTTTTCCCAGTACACCGCATCCCCGCTCTGGACCTTGATGAATTCTTCTGATTCCCCTCGAACCAATCCTGCTCCGTTAACAATCAGCAGAAGCTGCGGCACGACTGCGTGGTGATAACCAATCACCCCATTTTCATCGAGATGCATGCATCCTATATGGGCTGGTTTCTCGGTAATTGTAATGCGCGACATGATAAAGTCAGAATCAAATTGCGTGATCTTCTTTCCTGCATCTTTGGTAAATTGATAGATTTTCATTGGAACCTCCCGATTGGTTTGTCTACTGATGGATCCTTCCCATCACAATGGTATGATAGTAGTTTCCGTCGGATAACCGCTTGTCATCTTTTAAAATACCTTCCACTTCAAAACCAAGTTTCTTATAAAGTTTTATCGCTTTTTCATTTGTCTCCAGTACACTCAGCGAGATCTTTCTGATGTGATTCGAGTCAGCCCAGAGGATGGACTCCTGTAGGAGGTTCTTTCCTATCCCATGTCCCCAGTATTCCTTTAATACCCCAACTCCGAACTCCACTCTGTGAGACGTTCTTTTCAAGTTGTTCCCTTCACACCTTGAAAACCCTGCAATCCTGCCGTTTGCTTCTGCTACAAGAAATAGATTGGCAGAAGAATCCGAATCTGCTTTTAGGACTTCCTTAAATCCCTCTTCATCTATAAAGGCTTCCCCTTTTTCCCTATCCATGTTTTCCGTCTCTCCATCGATCTGGAGCCTTACTTCAGACAGTGCCTTCGCGTCCCTGAGTGTGGCGGACCTTATTATGTAACGCAAACCAGATACAGTGTATTCTCTTTCTTTAACGATCATGGTGATCTCCTCCATATCCTGCTTTAGAAGCATCCTCAACGTCCTTCCATAATCTTTGAACGTCAACTAATTCTTCTCCATCAAACGTCATTTTATAAATATCCGGTTTAGACGTGCTGTGTAAAAAGTCCAAGTCATACTTTTCATCATAAAAATTCATCATCAGAGTCATAACGATTCCATGAGTACCCACTGCTATTTTTTGACCTGAATAAGTAGTTAATAGACTTTTTAAGGCTTCAACGGCCCGCTTTTGGCATGCAGCATTGGATTCCGCCCCCTCTAAAGCAAAATGGGGTTCCGAGAAAGATTTTGTAAGTAAAGGCATCAGCTCTTGATCTGATATCCGGATGTCTTCAGCAGATGTAATCTTCTCTTTCAGGTTTTCAATCTCGATTACATCCTGCCCCAACTCTTTAGCCAAAGGTTCAACCGTCAACACCGAACGGATATATGGACTTGAAACAACCGTGTTGATTCCTTCTCTTTTTAGTATCTCGGTAATTCGATGAGCGTCCTGTAATCCTTTATCGGATAAAATTCGTGTTCTTTCATTTCCTTCTTTCGGTGAATCCCCGTGTCTTACCATGTAGATGCAGGTTTTCATATTTCCCCTCCAAGAAAAATTTGAACTATACGTAAAATCAGATGTAAATTTGATTGTTCCTGAATAACTAAACGTTCGACTTCACCTTGGCTTCAGTCACACACCTCATCACCTCATCACCAAACGACCGTACATCCGCCAAGTAATCATACCCCTCCGGAGAACCAAAACTATTAAACATCCGGACTGCTACCAGGTCTTCTTCCGGAATGACTAATAAAGTGACATTTGTAAATCCGAGAATTTGAAAAGAACCTTCCGGAACAAGGTGGCCGATTTCTGTCTTTTGGGCAGGTAAACCTTTCACGAACCATAAGAACCCATTTTGCGGCAGGTCTTTCGGAAGGCTGCTCGGGCTTTGGAGAGCCGTGGCCATTTCTATCATTTTTCTGGGCACGATTTGTTTGTCATTTATTTTTCCTTTCTTTAAATGTAAGTACCCCCAGTAGGCCAGTTCCCTGGCCGATACATACATGTTCATTTTGTCTCCTTCCGTGCTTTCACTTGTATACCAATCTTCATCCCCTTCATATCGCAAGATCACATCAACCAGCTTGTTGCTTTTTTCTGAATACCAATTGGACTCGATAAAGCACAAAGGGATGAAGACCGATTCATGGATAATCTCAGAAACTGATTTAGTCGTTGTTCTTTTCACTATTTTAGTCAGCGCTTCGATGCCAATTTGTTTATATGACCAGTTTGAGCCAGGAGCAAACTCTTGATATGTTTTACCTCTCTGTTCTTTCAACCCATGTGTATGGGTCAGTAAATGTCTGATGTTGATATCTCTCCAAAGAGTCTCATCAAGTTCGGGTAAATAGGTTCTAACCGAATCATCAATGCTGTCTATGTATCCATAATACAATGCCCATGCCACTGCAAAACCGATATAACTTTTCCTTACTGAAGCTACATGGAACTGTGTATCCTCTTGCACGTTTCTAGCATTTTTTGCAGCGGATTGTTCCCCAATATACTGTTCTAAAACGAGGGAATCTTTATGAATGATAAAAGCAGATGCGCCTGAACAGATCACACTCCTGTACGTATTGTTGACGTGATCTAATACGGGCAGGAAAGAAGGATTTATATTTTTACTATGTATCACTATACTGTTGGTCCCTTCATCTTTTATTTGGTCATAATTTTCACAAAAACTTTACCAGCTCTATATCAGCGTACTGATCCACCCCGTATTCTTTATCTCCATAAATCCCCTGTATGGTATCAAGTCCCTGCCCCGTCCAAAACCTGAGAGCTGGCCAATTTTTCACTGCAACATTAGCCCGTACCTCATGATATTCAGCCTGCTTCACGATTCGTATGAGTTCACGGACGACTTCTTGCCCCAGCCCTTGTCTATGATACTCCTTATCGATATACAGATAGTTGATGTAAAAGGATTCAGGTGACGGGTATCCGTGATAGGTGGTCAGCAATCCCGCAAGGTGCCCATTATCCTTCAGCCGGATCACCTGAATATTAAATTGAGCTTTCGTCCCGTTAGGCGGCAAGTCACCATCGGTAAAACAGCGGGAAGCATACTCGTGATCCAGGTTGCCGCCGTCCCATTGGTGGGTGTAGCTTCCTTGTTCGTATAGTTCTTGGACGCGCAGGATTTCATCTTTGGTCATGTCTTTGATGGTAAGTCTGCTTGTTTTCCAGTGGGTTGGTATCATTTTTATTATCATTGATCCGTTAACTCCATTCCCTTTTTCATTACCTTCTCTTAAATATCTTCATCATCCTACCGCCTTCCCGGAAACAATATGCCAATGCAGGTGTTTGGAGTCCTGATAGTTCCCCAAATTGGTAATCACCCTGCATGCACCGTGTTCCTCGGTAACCCAGGCCGCAACCTTTCTGATCACTCCCATCAGTTCGAGCAGCAGTTCGTTATCACAGTCCTCCAGCGTGATTAAAGAGGAAATATGTCTCTTCGGGATGGTTACTATGTGTACTGGATAAAATGGCCGGGTATGATGATAGGCCAGTACATTGTCTGTCTCTACTACTCTATTTACTTCGGTTTTTCCGCTTAGTACTTCATCACAATAAAAGTCGCTGGTCATATCTCTACTCCCTTGGTTGATTTTATATACCAATTATTTCAAAATGCTGACTCTTTCACAATCATTTAATCAACATTATGCCTTGTTTTATGGCCAAACCGAACTAACTGTTCAATTTTGCAAAAACAAACAAACAAACTCTGCACACTGAAACCCCTTTCATCCCTTTTAAATAGCCTATATACTAGATTCATAAGATGATCATCAAACAATTCAAGAATATAAAAATGCAAAAATGATACCAGAAGACAACTAGCAAGGAGGATCCTCATGGTATTGGATAAAAGACGTGCACACTTATTATCCATCATTCAACAATCGGCTGAGCCCGTTCCGACGAAGGTTTTGGTCGAAAGGATGAATTTGTCCCAGCGGACCATCTATTATGATCTCGATCAGATCAACAGCTGGCTTCGGACTCAGAAGATAGAACCTATTGACAGTAAGCATGGACAGGGTTTGTTCCTGCCCCCTGAGTCGAAATCGAAACTGATGCTGAAGCAGGATGAGAGTTTTGAAGATTGGCAGTATCAGTTGTCGAAGCAGGAACGCGAAGTCCTGATCAAGGCGAAGATTTTACTGGAAGAGCAGGACGCAACGATGAAAAGCTTCATGGACTTGACCAGCATGAGCCGCGGGACGATTGCGAAGGAAATCAAGGAAATCAAGCAGGAGTTCAAGGACGCAGGGTTGGAGCTGTATTATCAGAAAGGTTCCGGTTACCGTCTGCGGGGTTCCGAGGAGGCAAAGAGAACGATGCTCTCCACCATTCTCGCAACCATCTTCTCGAATGAAGATTGGCAGAATGTCCGGAATGAGGTATACAAGATGATTCATCCGGAAGCTGCCACCTGGTCGAGTGAAACCGATCAGAGACGCGTGGTGAGGGAAATTCTTTTCGAAGCGGAAAGTGATCTCGGATTAACGCTGACGGATGAAATGATCGAGATTCTCTCGCTGCAGATCCTCATGATCATGAAGCGGATCGAACTTGATGAATTCATCCAGGTGCCCCAGGAGGAAAAAGAGGTGCTCAAGCAAACGGACGCCTTCAAGGCCGCCACCCTTATCACCCATAAACTTGAATCGTACAAGGGGGTTGCGTTCCCTGTAGATGAAATCTGCTTCATCACAATGA
The DNA here is from genome assembly GCF_903645295.1 of Bacillus sp. Marseille-Q1617. Taxonomy (NCBI): domain Bacteria; kingdom Bacillati; phylum Bacillota; class Bacilli; order Caryophanales; family Bacillaceae; genus Bacillus; species Bacillus sp. Marseille-Q1617. Next base: position 768,495 of record NZ_CAHJXM010000001.1, on the reverse strand, counting down.
ATCTGCTCGGCTCGAAAGTCCAGCATGATAATTTTGATCACTACACCGAGCAGGAATTATCAGGACTCCGGGAAGTCGTCCGTAATATGATTGATGATTTCCAGCTGTATTCCTGCGTTGTGTTCGATGACCGGCGCGGGTTGGAAGAAAACCTGATTTCCCATATCAAGCCGACTTATTACCGGCTAAAATACGGGCTCCATATCGTTAATGATCTGGCCGGCAGCATCCAGAAGACCTACCCAGACATTTTTCACTTGACCAAGCGGGTGATCAGACATTTGGAACTATATCTCGGCAAAAGAGTCCCGGAAGAGGAAGCAGCCTATATCACCCTTCACTTCGGCGGCTGGCTGTCAAAAGAAAAAAAGACGGTCGAGACAAAGTACAGGGCCATCATCGTTTGTGAGAACGGGATCGGGACATCCAATATGCTCAGGACCCAGTTGGAGAATCTGATCGCAGGCCTGAACGTGACCGCCACCATTTCGATGAGGGAATACCAGACGAAGCATCATGCAGCGGACGTTATTTTTTCAACCAATTATATAAAAACAAAGGACATTCCCGTCATCCATGTTCCCGCCATCCTGACGAATATTGAAAAGGAACGAGTCATGCAGCGGATGAATGAGCTGTTCGATCCGAATGCACCAGGGAAAGCGATGACCGATCACCTCATGGACCTCATCAAGCGCCATGCGGACGTCCATCAAGAAGAAGAGCTGAAGCATGAACTGGTCCGCTTCCTGGAACAAAAAACTCCCCAGATAAAGGAGCTAAGAAAACCTATGCTCAATGAATTACTGACAGAAGAAACAATACAGCTGAAAGACGGAGTAAAGGGTTGGGAAGAAGCCATCGAGGTGGCAGCCCAGCCGCTGATCGACCAGCATTCAATCAGATCATCATACGTGGAGGCAATGATCGAAAACGTAAAGGAATTAGGCCCTTACATCGTCATTGCCCCGGGTATCGCCATCCCCCACGCGCGGCCTGAAACAGGGGTTGAAGAGCTGGGGATGAGTTTTCTGAGGCTCAAAGAACCTGTTTATTTTTCCGAAAAAGAAAAGCATCGTGCCCAGCTGATCATTGTGCTGGCGGCAATCGATAATCAAACCCACTTAAAAGCATTGGCTCAGCTCACAGAACTCTTATCGGATGAATCGAATGTAGACAAGTTAATTTCAGCAGAAGACGCAAACACCGTAATCGACTTAATAAACCAAACAATTGAAGTGTAAATTAGAGGAGGAACTTAACATGAAAAAAGTATTAGTGGTATGTGGAAATGGATTAGGAAGCAGCATGATCGTGGAGATGAATATTAAAGCAGCCCTTAAGGACATGGGCAAAGAAGCAGAGGTTTCCCATACGGATCTGACAACGGCGAAGACGGAACAGGCTGACCTGTTCATCGGCTCCGAAGATATTGTCGGAAGCCTTGAAGACGGCCGCAAAAATGTCGTGAAACTGAAGAACCTGATGGATAAAAACGAACTAAAGTCTGCGTTGGAACAAAATATCTAGTCACATTTTCAAACGAAGGAGCGATATAAATGGTTGATATCATTATGAATGACATCTTGGGTACACCTGCAATCCTTGTCGGGCTCTTTGCCCTCGTCGGACTCCTTGCACAACGGAAAAATTCCGGGGATGTCGTGTCCGGAACATTGAAAACTGTGATGGGCTTCGTCATCCTTGGAGCGGGAGCAAACGTGCTTGTCCAGTCACTTGGCCAATTCAGCAGCATGTTCAACGAAGCCTTCGCGGTCGACGGGGTCATCCCCAACAACGAAGCGATCGTAGCACTTGCCCAGGAAAGCTTCGGTACGGAGACAGCGATGATTATGCTGTTCGGTATGGTCGTGAACATTCTGATTGCACGTTTTAGTCCTTTTAAATATATCTTTTTAACCGGTCACCATACGATGTTCATGGCCTGCCTGATCGCGGTCATCCTGACGACAGGAGGATTCTCCGGTGTGCCGTTGATCATCCTCGGTTCAATCATCCTCGGTTCATTGATGGTCCTTTCACCGGCGATGCTACAGCCATTCACACGCAAAGTCACGGGTTCCGACGACTTTGCCATCGGACATTTCGGTTCTGTCGGATATCTGGCCTCTGCCGCAGTCGGGAAAGTCGTAGGTAAAGGTTCCAAATCAACAGAGGAAATCAAAGTGCCGAAATCACTCGGTTTCCTCAGGGATACATCCGTTTCCGTATCCTTGACCATGGTCATCCTGTTCTTCATCGTCGCAGGTGCGGCGGGTCCCGCATTCGTTGAAAGTGAACTGAGCGAAGGACAGAACTTCCTAGTGTTTGCTTTCATGCAGGGTATCACTTTCGCTGCTGGTGTCTACATCATCCTGGCCGGTGTGCGCATGCTCCTTGGTGAAATCGTCCCTGCCTTCAAAGGGATTGCGGACAAAATCGTCCCGAAAGCAAAACCTGCCCTTGATTGCCCGGCCATCTTCCCATTCGCGGGAAATGCCGTCATCATCGGCTTCCTGTTCAGTTTCATTGCAGGACTTGTCAGCATGCTCTTCCTGCCATTGCTTGGCTTGAAGGTTATCGTCCCAGGACTCGTCCCTCACTTCTTCACAGGTGCAGCGGCAGGGGTCTTCGGAAACGCAACCGGCGGCCGCAGAGGCGCAATCATCGGCTCGATGGCAAACGGCGTCATGATCAGCTTCCTGCCGGCTCTACTGCTGCCAGTCTTGGGCTCACTTGGGTTCCAGGGAACAACATTCGGGGATGCTGACTTCGGTGTTGTCGGAATCGTGCTTGGTAATCTAGTTAAACTATTTGATTCTGCTGGTGTTCTGTTTGCAGCTGTCATTGTGATTTTGGCGGTGTTGTTCTTTATCGGCTTTAGATCTAAAGCTGGTGAGGACAAGAATGGAACGGATGGATCGGAAGCCGCTTGATTCTTGATTTGATGGAGTCCCGTGATTCCCTTTTTGGGGGGTGCGGGGCTTTTTTTGGTTGAGTAGGTGTTTGTATTTTACTTGGTGGTAACCGGAGAATGTGACATTCTCCCTGGCCGAAGGGGCAAGACGCAATTCTCTCTGGAGGAGCATGTAGTCCCTATCCTTTTGATCCGCTTGGCTCTCGTTAACGATTATTTGACAAGTGGAACGAATATCGGTGAAAGTGGAATGAATAATGAAAAAGTGGCACGTAAATTGGGAATGTGGCATGTATTTTAGAAAAGCGGAATGAAAAGCGTGCAAAGTGGAATGAATCGTTTGGCAGGGAGCTTCATAACCGCTCCCTCCCCCAGGTTTCTCCACTTAGAACAGAGGCCCCGTTCGATTTATGCTGACTTTTCTCCATTTATGCTGACAAACTTGGATTTATGCTGAATTTTAATCATATATGCTGACTTATTTTGTTTTATGCTGAATTTAACAAAAAATACCAAACAGATCTGCGGTTCTATTGGTCAGGGTACCTGTCCCTCTGTCCCTCTCCTCCCTTCAATGTTTTATTCTATACTACCGTAACACAGCGGCTGCACCGTTATATGGCGAAGTATCGTTAACACTGTATATTCAAATCTTCAACAAAATCTTCCCCTCATACTCCCGGCTCTCTACCAATTTATGCGCAAGGGCGGCTTCGCTCAAGTCAAATATCCGTGCAATCGGAAGCGTCACTTTCCCTGCAGAAAAGAGTTCCAACACTTTCTCAGCCACGGGCCTCAACCGTTCCGGCTTATGTATCCTGGTGGTCCCTAAGCTGAACCCCTTTACATTCCTGCAGCTGCTGTGAACGTCGCTCGTCTTAACGACACCTGATTGACCACTGCTGTTGCCAAATTGCACAAGCGTGCCATAGAGTGCAAGACAGTCCAAACTCTTGCTCGTCACTTCTCCCGCAACCGAATCGAAAATCACGTCTGCCCCTCGTCCATCTGTATGCTCTAAAACGGTCTCTATAAAAGTATCGTATGTACAAACAACGTCAGCTCCTAAAGTCTTCACATAGCCTTCTTTTTTAAGATCGCCGACCGTTGCAATCACTTTTTCCGCCCCTGCCAATTTCACTAATTGCACAAGCATGGAACCGACACCGCCGGCAGCACTGTGTACCACAACCATGTCTCCCCCTCCAACTTCTCCGATTTCATGTATCAAAAGATAAGACAAAATCGAAACAGTCGGCATCGCTGCAGCTTGTTCAAACGATACATTTTCAGGTATCTTGAAAACCAATAATTCGTTCGCTTTTACAAACTCAGAATAAGAGCCATTCATGGGAAAAGCCATGACGCGTTCTCCCACCGAAAACGAGGAGGCAGGGCCCACTTCTTCAATCGTCCCCGATACATCCAACCCGAGAATCATAGGGAATGACCCCTTACCTTTCGCTCCTCTCCGTTTCTTGATATCCGCGTAATTGACGCTTGTGTAAGCAGTTCTGATCAGTACTTCGCGTTCCCCCAGAACCGGTCTATCAACCTTTGTAAAATGCAGTACATCGGCTTCCCCAAATTCATTTTGTATAACAGCTTTCATGGTGGTTCCCCCAATTGAAAGATTTATAGTTTGAGGCTTTTCAGTATGGACAAGCCTCCTTAATCTCCATATTAATGCAATAGGTATCACTACGGATAATACAAAAAATAAATAGTGAGCGATTATGTTTACTTATCGTTGATAAAAAGAAACGCGCTGGGAGACTAATTTTCACGTATCGAACAATTGACCATTTACCGCCTTTATATAACGATCCGCCGATCGTTGAACTGCATGATAGGCGTTCTCTTTTACCACTCTGTGAAAAGCGTTATATAACCTATTAAACAGAAGCTCCCCTGCTTTCTTCGCCATCTCCTCAACTTTGCCTGCAGGCAGAGGAATCAAATTCGGGTAGCTGTACATAAAGCTTACCCACTCGGTATCGGCCACAACTTGAATGATATCCCCGGTCAGAAGGACTCCTTTCCCTCTATCCCCATTTCCCCAATGCAGCACTGCACCGCCTTTAAAATGGCCGCCAAGACGATGCAGGTTGACGCCATCAATCAACTCTTTTTCCTCATCTTCCCACAAACGAATATACTCACTGGGTTCCATGATCCATTTGCGATCATCATGATGAATGTAAATCGGTGCAGCGAACACTTTGGCCCAATCCGCTTGTCTTGAATAGTAATGGGGATGAGAAAGGGCAATGGCATCGATTCCGCCCAATGAACGGATGAATGCAATCGTTTCGTCATCTAAAAACGTGATACAGTCCCAAAGAATATTGAAACCTTCTTTTACGATTAAATAGGCCGTCTGCCCGATTCCTACTTTCGGTGTCGTCGTGATACTGTACAGCCCTTCTTCTTCCTTAGTAATGATATTTTTATAGTTTCCGCAATACACCAATTCATCGTGGGTAGTCCATGACTGACCATCAGGATTGACATACTGCCTTTCTTCTTCACAAATTGCGCAATGCTCAGGTGTGCTGTTACTCTCAGCGTATTGGACTCCACAAGTCGTACAGATATACTTTTTCATCATTCGCCCTCCAAAAGTTTTGAGTATCTTTATCTTACAGAAATTTCCTGAGTTACTCATCGTTCATTCAGATGAGGGCGGCTGCAACTTTAGTCTCAGAATTACCCTTTGATCCTATTAAACAAGATATAAGAAGGCTGAAGGACATTACCCCTTTTGGTGTAAATTAGGGTGAGCAGCCCTCAATATAAAGCATATTTATTATAAAAAAGGCTATTCAACCTGGAATAGCCTTATCATAAAATTGAGATATTCAGTTGTATACCGACAACATCACCCATTTTAAGGAGTCGCCTTGATATGATCATTGACTCCATTACACTTGAACCTGATAAAACACTAGTTCATGCTGCACTTTCTTTATTCATACTCGACCAAGACTTTCAAAGGGTCCACCCGACCTTCCCCCAAATCCTCAAAACAACGGACTAAACCTTTCTTCCCAATTGTCAATTCAAACAAACGATTCAGAACCGAGCCTTTGCACCTTACATTTTCAAAATACCATTGCGAATGCTTCCGATAATCCCAGCCATCACTCGAGCCAACGATCTTTAATTCCTTCTCATAAAACTCCGGCTGCAGATTAAAGACGTCCTTATTTCCATCTGACAGGATACACAACTCAGCCTCCGGCAAAAGGGAAGATTGCAGACAATGAAAGGCAGCATTGTTTCCTGAACACTCCAGTCCGTAATGATAAAAATCTCTTGGACATTCTGATGTGTCTTTAAAAACACAACTTGCGCCTAATTGATGCGCAAGCCCTCCCCTTGAAGCATTAGGTTCCACAACATCAACGTGACGGACATCCATATACTCCCTGAGAAAATAAAGCGTCAATAGCCCCATCGTCCCCATGCCGGTCACCAATACTTTATCTTCTTTGCCTGGATTCAGTTTTAGTACACCTTTTGCCGCATCACATGAAAGTATTGTAAGTAGTGCATCTGCGTAGTGAATATCTTTTGGGACCTGTATGGCTTTTTGCTCCCCAATGATCCCGTAGTCTTTATGCCCGAAAGACGCAATGACTCTGTCACCTTTTTTCAGCGAGGCAACCCCTTCACCGACCTCAACGATTTCACCGTAGTTTTCATACCCGGTTTCCTTGGGGTAGCGCGGCTGCCTCTCCGTTATATCCATTTCCAGATACTGCGGCAGTTCCGCTCCTATGCTGATGGCTCCTGCGATTGTTTTCACCAGGACTTCATCGTTTTCAAGTGGCCGAAGTTCTTTTTGAATCCACTTCAATTCTCTTTTTCCAAGTAGCACAAGAGTGTTTTGATTCATATTGATCCTCCTATTCAGAGAGCCTTACCCAAATAACCGCGCCCATCGGATGCTTATAAGGAACAGGCTCTTTATAGATTCGCGGTTTTTCTAATACCCAGGCGTAGGTTCTTCTATAAGGCAGAACTGCAGCAGTTTCACTTTCCACACCGTGGAAGCCTATGCTTTCCTGGTAATCTGGTAAACTTAATTCTTTGCTATCAATGAGGTTTATTTCTCCATACACCATGCCGGAACCACTCTTTATGAGCGCAATCGTCCCGCGTGTTTTCGTGTTGGATCCCCTGATTTCCCCCGTCTTCTTTCCTTCTAAAATCATATCGATCCAGGGTGATTTGATGATAAGTCCTTTCATATTGATTCTCCTCTAATTAAAATGACCAAGTCAGTCATTAAATAGCTATTCAGTCTGTAACCTTGTAGGCTTGTATACTATCACTACCTATAATGATGTTACTTAGAGATTTATGTCGCCGCTTGGAATTTTTTGATTACAGCCACCAATCTTTCTGTGGAATCAGATGAATAGTGCCAATGTCAAAATTCTTCTCAAACCATGGCGCTATCAAAGATTTCTTCACTAAATATTCAGATGCAGAATGTGAAACACCAATCAAAGACATATTTGTCTGACTTGCGTACTCTATTACTTCAGCAAATCTTTTTCTTCCATAATCATTATCGATATGACAGTGAATTTCACCTGATATGTACGCGTCTGCCCCTCTTTTTTCAGCCAGTTGCATCCAATGGGTTTTATCTCCGCAGCCAGCGACAATTGCTACTTTTTTAATTTCTTTTATCTGTCCTTCAAAATCCACATAAGGTATGTCGAAAATACGTTTGAGGTTTTCTATTAAGTCTTCCGTGTTTACTGCTTGCACATTTCCGATTATTCCAATGCAGCCATCTTTTTCGTCTTGTATGAACCTCTCCGTGATATCAACATTCAGTGCTTCTGCAATCGCCTGGCTTGTCCCTAAAGTCCCGTGATAATCCATGGGAGCGTGACATGTATAAATGGAAAGTCCCTTACTTCTCACTTGATCCAACAGCGTTTCTTCGATCGGAACGAATCCCCTGCCCCACTTTCCATTTGGATCACCGCACTCCATCAATAAAGGATGATGCATGAAAAGCAGGTCCCCAGACTTCCCGTTATGAATGAATTCCTCTAAAACTTCCTCCGTAGGGAAAACGGCCAAAAATACTCTTTTCACCTCTGGATGTCCCTTTATCATTAGTCCATTGAATAGTTCGTTAAACTCAGGCTCGAATTTCTCTCTCCAATCAAATTCACCTTCATAAGCCTGAGGAATGAATCTGCTAAAAGCAGGATCCTTTCCAAAGCTATTAATCTTAAACTCTTCATCCAGTTGACGAACAATATGGATTAAGTTTTCCATTGTCATTCTCCTTTATGATAAAAATACACGTACCTTAACTCTGGGTATGAAAGCATTACATCTTTTCTCTAATATATTCTTCATTGAAACAAGCTCAAATTAATCCTCATGCCGTCGAACAATTTCATGCTAGTATCATATTTTTAATATCACTTTTTTAGACGTTCTAATGTAAGACTTAGTCTTCTATTACAAATTACACTTTCCACTATTTCCCTAACAATCATTATCCAATACTTTACTATTCCCAGCAACCGCCCATATACCATTACCCTTTAATAATCACCTGCTTTAAAAATAAAATCAGTCCTTGCACCCACTCTCAGAAAAAGTTTCAAAAACAGGTTGGGAAAAACCAGGACTTTACCACTAGGGAAAATAGGGTTTATCCCTATCTTTTATGAAAATTTTCCTCACGCGCCAATGATTATTGAATTCTCTTCAAGCATCGACTATTTATTTCCATAAGACTGAATATTTAACCTATTCTGCAAATAAACGAATTCTGTTACAATCCATTTAGTAAGAATCACTACATAGCTTTGCACCCAGATGATTCTTGTCAACACGCATGAGTAAGGAGGCGAGCTTTTCAAGGGGAGACGTTAAATGGTTCGTTACACAAAAAGGAGAGGATGTTGTAAATGAAAGTAGGAAAGATTCTTGGAACTGTCGTGATGAGTGCACTTCTGGTCAGCCCGGCTTATACGAGTCCGGTTGATGCCACAGAGAATGCAGAAAAAGTCCGTGTTCTTATTTCATCCACCACTGACAAGGCAGAAAACAATGCTAAGCAAAATTATGGTGTCCGTTGGGACTTCGACCAGAACAGTTTTTCTACGGAAGTAACGGAAGCGCAGTACAAAGCTTTGCAGAAGAATAAAAATCTATCTGTCGAACTTGTTGATGAAGTATCATTGAATGCTAAGCCTGGTTCAAATGCAACAGCCGCACCAAGTGATCAGACCCCTTGGGGAATTGAAGCGATGTATGAGGATGCCAATATCAGCGCAACATCCGGCGGAAGCGGAGTGAAAGTGGCGGTCCTTGATACCGGAGCTAACAGGAATCACTCGGATCTTGTAAACAACGTTGAGCAATGTAACGATTTCACCCAACGAAAATCAAGCCTCGTCACAAACTTCTGTGAAGATAAAAACGGCCACGGGACCCATGTTGCAGGAACAGTCCTTGCTGACGGCGGTGCTGGGGACGGAATCTATGGTGTAGCACCGGATGCCAAATTGTGGGCCTACAAAGTATTGAATGACCGCGGATCCGGTTACTCTGACGACATTGCAGCCGCTATCCGTTATGCTGCGGATGAAGCTGACCGTTTAAATGTCAATACGGTGATTTCGATGTCACTAGGATCCAGTTCAGAAAGTTCTTTGATCACAGACGCTGTCAACTATGCCTATAACAAAGGTGTACTTGTCGTGGCAGCAGCTGGTAACTCAGGACCTAGCGCCAACACGATCGGATACCCGGGTGCGGTGGAAAATGCGGTGGCAGTGGCAGCACTTGAAGATGTTCAGGAAAACGGGACATACCGCGTAGCTGACTTCTCTTCCCGTGGAAACCCGAATACTGATGGTGATTACGTAATCGGAGTGCGTGACGTGGAAGTGTCTGCACCGGGTCGTGCAATCGAGTCCACTTGGTACGATGGTACGTACCACACTATCAGCGGTACGTCGATGGCTACTCCACACGTATCAGGGCTTGCTGCAAAAATCTGGGCGGCAAACCCTAGTTTATCTGCAGCGCAGCTTCGTGCAGAAATTCAAAACCGTGCGACAGGCAACGATATTCTCGGCGGCTCAGGTGCAGCAGCGGGAGATGACTATGCCTCAGGATTCGGATTCCCGACTGTGAATCCTTAAGATCGGACGACAAAGTTTAATAGATAAATAGACGCAAGGACATGACATATGCCGAATATGTCATGTCCTTTTTGCATGAATGAAAACTTCACTTAATAGACTGCATACCGGGAAGTTCACCTTCGCCTATCGCCTTACATAAATCTGCTCCAAAACAAGGTCCATGTACCTGTCTTCCACACTCCATTCTGTTATCATTTGACTTTAAGAGACAGATGTCCGATACTATACGCATATTAATTAATCAATTGATTAATTAAAGAAAGGAACTCTTATTATGACTCAATCTGACCAGCAAAAAAAAGCGCCTGGAAGACCCCGTTTGAATAAAGAAGTGGCCAAGGGTGAACTCTTGCGTTCTGCCACAAAGTTGTTTTCAACCAAAGGGTTCGAGGAAACGAGCCTTCGGGAAATTGCTTCGGATGCGGATGTGAATATGGCACTGATCAAGTATCATTTCGGTTCTAAAATGGACCTGTGGAAAGCGGTGATCCTGAAGCTCTCGGAAGAAGTTCTCGAATTCAATGATTTCGATTTGGAAGAGGTCCGGAATTATTCGGATATGCGGCAGATGCTGGGTGATCTTTTCGACAGGATGGTCGATATGACGTTTGAGCATCCGGAGTTCAGTTTATTTGTGATGAACGAAAGCATTCAAAAAGGCGAACGGTTTGACCACTTATTTGAGAGGTTGATTACACCGTTTCATGAACAAAGTTATCCGTTTATTATAAAAGGAATTGAATTGGGCGTACTTGCTGACCAGGATCCAGAAGAGCTCATCGTGATGCTTCTGTCATCCGTTTCCTATCAGCAGGCTGCCCCACATATCTTGGCGAATTTCACGCCGGTTACGAACGACGAAGCACAATGGAAAGAAGTGATCAAGCACAGCCTGCGGGCAAACTTTATAAAGTGATCATTAGTATACCTACATGATTTGAAAGGGTGTTTTCAATGGAAAAATATGAAGCGATCCCACAGCCAAAGACATACGGTCCACTTGGACATCTCCCGCTGATTGACAAGGATAATCCGACTTTGTCCTTCATGAAACTGGCAGAAGAACAAGGACCCATCTTCCGCCTTCAAACACCTTCTTCTTCGACAATCCTCGTGTCGGGGCATGAGCTCGTTAAAGAGGTATGTGATCAGGCAAGGTTTGATAAAAGCATCGAGGGCGCACTCGAAAAGGTACGTGCCTTCGGCGGGGACGGGCTGTTCACAAGCCGGACCGATGAAGAAAATTGGAGCAAGGCACACAATATCCTCATGCCTACCTTCAGCCAGCGTGCGATGAAGGATTATCACGGAATGATGGTAGATATCGCCGTCCAGCTTGTTCAGAAGTGGGCCCGGCTGAATCCGAATGAAGAAGTCGATGTTCCAGAAGATATGACTCGCCTCACACTCGATACGATCGGGCTGTGCGGGTTCAATTACCGGTTCAACAGTTTCTACCGTGAAAGCCCCCATCCGTTCATCATAAGTATGGTCCGGGCAATGGATGAAGCGATGCACCAGTTGCAGAGACTGGACATACAGGATAAGCTGATGGTGCGGACGAAGCGTCAATACAAGCATGATATACAGACGATGTTCTCGATGGTCGACAACATCATCGCTGAACGGAAGGCAAATGGATCTCAGGAAGAGAACGATTTATTATCCCGGATGTTGAATGTGAAGGATCCTGAAACCGGAGAGAAGCTTGATGATGAGAATATCCGGTACCAGATCATCACCTTCCTGATCGCCGGTCATGAAACAACAAGCGGGCTCTTGTCATTCGCCCTCTACTTCCTGATGAAAAATCCTGATAAATTTAAAAAAGCCTACGAGGAAGTGGATCAAGTATTCTCAGGACCTGCACCAACCTATAAACAGGTCAACGATCTGAAATATATAAAGATGATCCTGAACGAATCACTTCGGCTATGGCCGACGGCCCCTGCCTTCAGCCTCTATGCCAAAGAGGATACCGTCCTTGCCGGCAAGTACCCGGTCAAGAAAGAAGAGGAACGGATCACCGTGCTGATTCCTGAGCTCCACCGTGATAAAGACGCATGGGGAGCCGATGCGGAGGAATTCCGCCCTGAGCGCTTCGAGAACCCGGAAAAAGTACCTCATCATGCATACAAGCCGTTCGGCAACGGGCAGCGCGCGTGCATAGGGATGCAGTTCGCCCTACACGAAGCAACCATCGTCCTCGGCATGCTCCTGAAGCATTTCGAGTTCATTGATGATAAGGACTACCAGCTCAATGTCAAACAAACCCTGACGCTGAAACCGGGTGATTTTAAAATAAAAGTCAAACAGCGTGAGCAGATGGCTGTCGACTTCTCTCTTTATGCTTCAGGTTCAAGTGAAATAGCACAGGAGAAAGAAGAAACTGGTGCTCACGAGGTACCTGTCGTATCAGGGCTCAATGACCGTCCCCTTCTTGTCCTTTACGGTTCTGATGCCGGTACGGCTGAAGGTGTGGCGAAGGAGCTTGCCGATACGGCCAGCTTCCACGGAGTGCGCACGGAGGTCTCGCCTCTTAACGACCGCGTAGGCAGTCTTCCATCAGAGGGGGCCGTTTTGATCGTCACTTCCTCCTACAACGGTAAGCCGCCAAGCAATGCCGGACAATTTGTCCAATGGCTTGAAGAAGTAAAGCCGGGCGAACTCGAAGGCGTCCATTACGCCGTATTCGGCTGCGGGGATCACAATTGGGCCAGCACATATCAGAACGTCCCAAGACTGATTGACGAAAAGCTTTCAGAAAAAGGTGCCGTAAGATTTTCGGGACGCGGCGAAGGTGATGCGAGCGGCGACTTCGAGGAGCAGCTCGAACAGTGGAAAGACAATATGTGGGCTGATGCTGTAGAGACATTCGGTCTGAAAGTCGAAAATAAGGGCGGCAAGGAACGAAACAGTCTCAGTATGGAATTTGTCAGCGGCATCGGCGGTTCACCGCTTGCGCTGTCTTATGAAGCAGTAAATACAAATATCCTTGATAATCGTGAGCTTCAGTCATCTGACAGCGGAAGAAGCACCCGTCACATCGAGGTTGCCCTGCCGTCAGGGCTGACCTATAAGGAAGGGGATCACCTCGGGGTACTTCCGAAGAACAGTGTGAAAAATGTGAATCGCGTATTGAAGCGTTTCGGCCTGAAAGGAAATGACCAGGTAGTTCTGTCTGCAAGCGGACGGAGCGCGGCACATCTGCCGCTCGACCGCCCGGTTTCCTTATCGGATATCCTTTCTCACTGCGTGGAATTACAGGAAGCGGCCACCCGCGCCCAAATCAGGGAACTGGCGGCCTATACGGTGTGTCCGCCTCATAAGAAAGAACTTGAAGCCTTGCTTGAAGAAGGAGTCTATCAGGAGCAGGTATTAAAAAAACGCGTCTCCATGCTCGATTTTATGGAAAAATACGAAGCATGCGAGCTTCCGTTTGAACGGTTCATGGAACTGCTCCCTGCTCTTAAACCGAGATATTATTCCATCTCGTCTTCCCCTTCTGTCGATGCTGGAAAACTGAGCATTACGGTCGGTGTTGTCAGGGACGCTGCCTGGAGCGGAATGGGTGAATATGAAGGTGTCGCTTCTAATTACCTTGCTGGTCTTGAACCGGGTGAAAACATCGCTTGTTTCATTCGCACGCCTCAGTCGAATTTCGAGCTGCCGGTTGACCCTGAAACACCAATCATCATGGTTGGTCCGGGTACCGGCGTGGCTCCGTTCAGAGGCTTCCTGCAGGCTCGCCGCATTCTTAAAGAACAAGGAATGCCGGTTGCCGAGGCCCATCTTTATTTCGGATGCCGTCATTGTGACCATGATTTCATCTACCGCGATGAACTCGAGCGGGATGAACAGAGTAGCATCGTCACACTCCATACTGCGTTCTCACGAATGGAAGGACAGCCGAAAACGTATGTACAGCATCTGATGAATGAGGACGCCAACCACCTGATAGAGCTCTTGGACCGCGGCGCACATCTCTATATTTGCGGTGACGGCAGCAGGATGGCTCCTGAAGTCGAAGACACCCTGCGTGAAGCCTACCGGGAAGTTCACGGTGCTTCTGATGAAGAATCGAAGAACTGGCTCGATCAGCTAGAGCAGGATGGCCGGTTCGGTAAGGATGTTTGGGCAGGGATTTAAGTTACTGTCATGAGAAGAACCGGTACGCATTGGGCGTGCCGGTTTTTTTATTCTTCAATCGTGACCCTTTCCGATTGGCTTGCAAACGCTTAAAGATTTTTCGACAAGTGGCTTGAATAATAAAAAAGTGGCACGTAAATTTGGAAAGTGGCTTGAATATGGTCCAAAGTGGCTTGAATCGTTCGTTTGGGAGCATCTGAAACCCTTCCCGGAGAGTCCTTTGCCCCGCCAGAAGCTGGATTCATGAATTTATGCTGACATTTTGGAGATATATGCTGACTTTTTCCGATTTATGCTGAAAAAAATGAGTTTATGCTGACTTTTCCCGATATATGCTGAATGAATTATTTTATGCTGAGTTTAACAAAAAACCCCATCCCAGAATCATATCCTTCTTTCAGAATGTGAGCCCAAGCACTTGTCCTTATAAACCAAAAAAGAAACCCCGCTCTTTAAAAAAGGCGGGGCCAATGAACAAAATCGGCACATGCCGAGCAGTTCATCATTCATCCTTCATGTATGTCCTGCAAACTTACGGAAGCATAGTCGCTACATTGTAATCATCATAGCCGCCATAATACTGCCAGATTTGTGCCTGCTCGTCTGTTCCAGGGAACGTGATCCAATAGGGATTGCTTGTTGTCAATTCAGACTCGGATGGAAGGTCGCCAGTGTAATAAGCGAGCCAGTAGGCACCCGGTGTATCAGGTGAATAGCTGCCCATCGTCACGTCCCAGCTCCATGTAGAAGAATAGGTACCCGGTGTGACGCCTTCTCCATATTCATTGAGGTAGTTGATGAACGCACTGTAAATCAATTGATTATTAATGTAGTCATACTCCCCCATACCGGTAAGGGCAGGTTCGACATCGATAAAGATGACCGGTCTGACTTTTGATCCATATACACGTTTCATTTCTTCATAGGTTTCAAGAGCCAGTTTCGCCTGCTCTTCTCCCCACTCAGTCGGTGACACTCCATCTGGCGCGATCTGCATGCCAGATAAGAACCAGTACCCATACACATAGCTTGCCTCTTCCGCTCTGTCGCTGCTGAAATAAATCCCGCTGCCTGTACTTTCTTCGAATTGATCCAGACTGCCATAGCCCAGTTTCCCGATGTAAAAGTCCGTCCCTTCAGGATTCGCTGATGTAGCAGAGTCGGATCCGAAAAGGTATTCTTCCAATACTTCAGTATGAGAGAAAATCGCTGCGTTTTCGTTCGCGTTCTCCAAAGCTGTTTCGCTTGCATGTGTGCTTGCCTGCGATATTACCGCTTTTTCGCCCTTACCCTGATTTTGCGCTTTTTCTTCTGCATCGGATCCTGAAGGCTGTGCTGCCTGCTCAGGTTTATTACCATCTTTGGCATTAGACTGGGCTTCAAGTTTTCTGTCTTCTGCCTTTTGCTTAAATTCAGCACTTGTGTTTGCATCTGCCTTGGAAGGAGTGTCAGGTTGTGCAGGTTTGACCGGGTCTGCTGCCTTGGATTCTGCCTGTGATTGACCCTTATTTTCTTCCTTCTGCTGAGCGTCCTCTTTTTCTTTAGTATGGGATTGAGCTTTTTCTTCTGCTTTGGACTGAGCAGAAACGTCTCGGTCTGCCGCTTCAGCTTTCTTGTCTGACTGATTCATTTTGACACTGACAGTTTTAAGGGTGCCGGCACTGTCCGTCTGACCTTTCTCGAATCCCGAAGCAGCTGTTACACTACCCCCTGTGATCAGTCCGAAAGACAATACGGCAGGAACAACGATAGATTTTACTAATTTCTTAGTGTTTAGATAATGTTTCATGTTTTATTTACTCCTTTTACCTTTGTGATTTTAGTTAGATTTATATTTTAGTAGATAAAAGGAGCTGCCTTGGGCGGCGGTGATGGTGGAGCATTCATCCATTGATAACAATATATATCTTCACGTGAATGGTAGATGGTGCGAAGCTTCAACCCAATCTCCCAATCGTCCGGATAGTGAATGAAGCTTACCATGCCTGTTCCATGACTGAACGTTTCCTGGGATGGTCCTCCTGAAGATGGCAGCCGCTGTGGAGCACTGTTCATCCCCTCGACTTCACCGGGGATTTCCCTCTTTTCAAAAGGGGCGTTCTTCCCTGCCTCATTGACTGGTTTTCGTTTAACCTGGAGCTCTTCCTTGAGTGAGTGGGAGTTTTGTTCCTCATTCAATATTACGTTTGGCTTTACCTGCTGTTTTTGGGAGACGATTTCTTTCTCCCTTTTGGATTTTATCGGATCAGTGATTCTCTTCTCGGTAGATTCAGAGACTTCGGATCGTTTCTTTTTGAGGAGACCTGCTGGCTGTTTTTCTTTATCTGCCCGCCGTTTTTCTTCTACATCCCCTGAAGGTGTTGAAGCGTGAATATTTTTCCCATGAGTTTGAGGATGTGCAGATTTGTCACTCTGACGATTTTTCCCAGGCGGATCAGGAACGGTTTTTTCAGCTGGGACTGCCTTGCGGTCCGTGCTTTCTACAGGTTTCGGGACCTCTTCTTTTTGCTCCTTCCGTTTCAGTTCAGGAGCTGCAGGTGCGGCTTTTACCGGGGATCCGATCTTTTCGGCTTTTCCAACCGTATTTGTATGTACCTCAGTGATGCGAGCATTTTCGGTCTGTCCTGCTCCCTCGTTTTTCTCTGCAAACGCATAAGTTGGAAGGAAAATAGCCGCCCCCAATACCCCCATCAATATACAATGCCGGATGCGCATGAGTTCACCCCCTTTCAAATAGCAGAGTGGAAATACTTCCATAGACAGCATTCGACATAATTAGTTCATTTTTGTCGCATTTCATAAGATTAACAAAGAAAGGATTCTTTCAGACTATTAAGGCATGAATTGTATGAGGCAAACAGCATTGTTTTGAGGAAAATTATTCTTATTTATCTGGTGACAGCGGAGTATGATGCACAAACAAAAAAGCCTGATTTCGAATGTAAAAACGGCTTTCCGTCAAGAATCATATCGAGGCTGAGGAGGTTTTCTTTTTAGGAGTTTAAGAACTTCTCACTTTATTTTTTCATAGACCACTAAATCAAGAACCAAGCAACTACACCAACCGCAACCATGATCAGCCCGGCCATTCGTTTTTTAAAGTTCAGCATATAACCCAGAATTATGAGACCAATGGCAGCCCACTTATAGTCATAGTAGTCCCTGAGATCTTCAGCTATGTACCCGATCCAAGTAGCAAAAATCAGTAACAATAGTAAAGCTGGAATCAATAAATTTACAGCAGCCCATAGATAGTTCATTTGAGTTAATTCCTTTCTGGTTTTATATCTTTCTACCATATATTCAACTCACTTTTCAGTTAAAATTCCCGCTTAAAGCATCTTCCCACTCTTCTTTAACAGTGTTTTGGTGATAATAAAAATCCCCCAATTTCCACTTGTCTTCTCTTGAAGCAAACCACAAACCAACATCTTTTTTCACTTTCTTCTCCCCGTTTTCCATAAAAACCAGGTCAACTTTTCCTTCTGGATATTGATCATCTAAATAAATTCGCAACCGCTTATAATCCACAAGGTAAATACCCCGTTCCCTTAAACCGGTTAACCGGTCGGTCCATTCCTTTTTGGCATTTTCAAATGATATTTCAGGTTCTAAATCCGATGCCCTATCAAAAAAATATACATGATCAAAAGCTTCATTATAGTTTTGGTTTATTACATTTTCCAGTACACCTTCAGCAGCACTTCTGGATTGATATTTATCTATAACATCAGGTATGAATACAAGGGCTAATAAACCAAGAACATTTATAAAAATGAATATAGGTATAAATCTTTTCACAAAAACACCCTTTCCCCTTACTCCCTTCCAGGGAATCCCTCGCTTTGCTCATGTGCTTTCATAGATGTCACAGATTTTGGCGATACGTTTTTTTAACCTAATAGCCGCAGCTCATTAATAAATAGGGCCACTGTACCTGTCTTCTTGAATTCCCCTATTCAAGTACCCAGCAACCCAATTTGAAACACCACAAATATTGCTGTTACAATGATCAACATCTCAGCCAACGTTAATATAGCTTGTTTTGGATGATCACTTTGTTTCCATTCAAAAAATGCTCTTACTCCATAATCCACTACCATAAAAAAGACTACTGCGAATAAGTAGAAGTACATGAGATCTTCATTGTAGAACAACAGAAACCAACTTAAACCAAGCAGAGTGATTGTTGTAGTAATCCTTATCCACTTATCAATTTTGCCATGCAGATCATTTATATAATTATAGGAAAACCAGTCTTTTTTAACTTTCTCTATTCTAAATGATTTTCTTAAGACCAATTTAACGATTGATATAAGTATAAAAACAATCATGACAATGATGCTGAATTTTATCCAAAACACCAAATCCCCCCTATTAACCGCTGCATAGATAATAGTAGTTTCATATAATACCAATTATTTCAAAACCCCACTACTTACTCAAGGAAAATTTTCCAATAAAAAAGGACTTACCCTTCTACGGTAAGACCCTTTACGAAAATATGTAAGTACTCAAAGACTCCACAGCAGGAGTCGCATCAGTCTCTTGATTCAGACAAACTTCCTCATCCTTTCTTGCATAAGAGGCACCTTCACTCAATATTTCCTCGCATAATAAACCATGTTCAAAAACACGACTGAAATATAGAGTGAAGCGATCAGGAGCAATAAGTGATATGCAGAAAGATGAACAGGTCCCACATAAGGATTCACCAGGGCCAAGAGGATGATGATAATACCAAGCATCCAGAAGTAACTGACGAACACGCCTCGTTCCCTGATTTTCTGCGCGCGTTCATCTTTTGTGGCAAAATGATCTGTTAAATAGGCCATACAAAAGCTCATGATGGTTATCGCAACGGTCATGAGACCTTCCGGGAACTTTCCGGCGGATATGTAAGCAGAGTTGACAAAAAGTGCATTGAACAGCATGATGACACCAAGAATCAAAAAGACCAATTTATTGTTCTTCATTCATTATCCTCCTCATAAATAAAGATATCTTCGATGCTGCATTGAAAAACACGCGCAATCTTGAAGGCCAGATTGATGGATGGATTATACCGTTCTCTTTCCAGTGAGATGATGGTTTGTCTCGACACATCCAGTCGGGCCGCCAGCTGATCCTGGGTCATTTTTCTCTCAGCCCGCAGTTCTTTTATTTTATTTTTCATCCATTCACCCTCTTTATGTAAAGGTTGCTTTACGTAAAGTTTACTTTACATCAGGAAGAAAGTCAAAAAAGGCCTGGGACCCCGGACCTTTCCCACGACCTGCCTAACTATTAATCACAATAGACAATTTATAACTCACAAACTCACTCAGCTTTGTTAAAAATTCATCCAATACTTCGTTGGACTGGAATCTGCATTCGAGGAGGTAGCAGCTCTCTCCGCTGACTTTATAATTGTGTATGACGTGTTCGGTGTTGGCCCTGACGAAAGACAAATAAGGTTGGTGGTTTACGCTCCTCAAGTAGATATGGAGGATGGCATGGACCGCAAAGCCCATCTTCATTTGATTGATGCTGATGGTATAACCCTCAATGATCCCGCTGTCTTCTAATTTTGCCACCCTGGCTGAGGCAGCAGGCGCGGTCAAGTGGACCATCCCGCCCAATTCTTTCATCGTGATCCGGCTGTTCTTGGACAGTTCCTCAATAATTTTTAAATCCGTTTGATCGATCATCCGCCCAACTCCTTTCATTAATAAAGTAAAACGGGCAAAACACTTTCGTTATGTTATGTATTGAATGAGTCTCCTCATATAAAATATACCTTGTACACAGGATTTTATAAAGAAAAGGAGCGAATGACCCATGAAAATTCAACTGATCAGAAATGCAACCTTGGTGGTTCAGTATGCCGGAAAGAAATTCTTGATTGATCCCTTCCTGGCTGAAAAAGGCAGCTACCCGCCATTCCCGAATTCAGTGCGGCAGGACCAGCAAAACCCTTTGGTCGGTCTGCCGGTTTCAATAGGGGAAATCATCCAAGATATAGATGCCGTAGTCGTCACGCATCTGCACCCGGATCACTATGACGAGGCAGCCAAAGATGTCCTTCCGAAGGACATCAAGATGTTTGTTCAAAGTGAAGAAGACGCTATCTCCGTAAAAAACGACGGTTTTCAACATGTCGAAGTTCTCGGGGAACAATCTTTCTTCGAAGAGATCCAACTAACAAAAACCAAAGGCGAGCACGGACGAGGCGAAATTCTCAAATTTGCCGGTCCGGTATGCGGCATCGTCTTCAAACACAAAGATGAGAAGACACTATATGTAGCAGGAGATACGGTCTGGTATGAAGGTGTCCGCGAAGAAATCGAATCCCACAAGCCTGATATCATCGTCGTCAACGCCGGTGACAATCAATTTCTTGAAGGCGGCTCCCTCGTCATGGGAAAAGATGATGTACTTGAAACAGCCAAAGCAGCGCCCAAAGCCACCATCATGGCCGTCCACATGGAAGCCGTCAACCATTGGACCCTATCGAGAGAAGAGCTGAGGAAATTTGCTGATGAAAAAGGAATCTCCGCAAAAGTAATCGTTCCAGAAGACGGAGACACTGTTAACTTCTAATTTGAAGCCCGTCCCAGACCGCGGTGACGCGTTAACGTACGTTGGGACGGGCCTTTCCCATTAACGGAACTTCTCGGTATTCCTTACCTTAAGAAGCAAAATCGTTCCGCAATCCAAACAAAAACTAGCATCGACTGGAGAGTTTTTCAATACGGATTTCTTTCCAAACAGTGCACCGTACCCCTTAAATTCCCCTGTGGCATTTCTACGGGACTGACACTCCTGACACGTTCTTCCTTCTTTCATTAAAATCCCCCTTTACTATTCCGATAAATGAAGCTGATAGGCTTTGTATGCACGTGAAGCTGCCGTCAACAGCGTAATGACCAGGATGGAGAAGAAACTGATCAGCATAAATTTTCCCTGAAGGAATACACAAAGGCACATAAGGATGCCGCCCCAAAACAGCGGGTATGCGAATGGCCTTAGTGTAGCGTTCCATATTTGATGGGTTGAATTTTCTAAAGGTGCAGTACGTTCTGTAGTGGTCAGTTGGAATCTTGGAAGTGTGTTGGCAGTGGTGATCAGGACGGTCCCGACGAGAATCGGGAGCAGCCTTAAAATGTTGAACTCTGTCCCGGATGCAAGGAGCAGTAACCCGATGTGCAGAATGAATAAGATCACAGAGAGGGATACAAAGATGTGGTCGATCCCCTTTTTTAACCTGGAAAAAAAGTCTCCATGTTTCATGAGGATCGGCATGGTGAAGAGCTGGATGGCCACTAACATCATGGTGCACGGAACTGCAAACAGGATGACCTCCCCCGATCCATACTCAGAATTTATCATTCCGAAGTTGGTGACATAAAGATATATACTTACCCCAAACGTTAAAATCGTCAAGAAACTAATAAAGAGTTTACTGTTCACTCGTTTTCCCCCTTAGCGTTAAATTGGACAATCCATTTCATGACATCCTGAAAAACCGATGAATTCAGGGAATAATACACATATTGTCCCTTCTTGAAGGCAAATACCAACCCGGCATTTTTCAGTACCGATAAATGTTGCGAGATCCCCGGTTTGCTGATGTCAAAATGCTCCGCGATCTCCCCTGCCGTCAAGTCCCCCATCCGCAGCAAATCCAGGATCTTTCTTCTATTCTCATCTGACAGGGCCTTAAACAGTTCGTTGATCGACAAGTCCGTCCCTCCTTTTTATTAATTAAGTGTTTACTTAATTACTTAAATTATATGTGATTGGAATGAAATGTCAATAAAAATATTAACGTTTTCCAAAAAAAGAAGGCAGACGCAAAAACGGGTTAACGTACCTGTCCCCATGACCCGCCCTTCACTGTTTTTACGAAAAATCTTGCAGCTGGAGACATTGACTGTTCACGATCGAGACTCACCAAAGCGATTTCCCGATATAAAGCAGGCATATCATTTGGTTTGAGCTGAACCAATTTTCCTTTTTCAATGAGGTCAGACACCATTGACTCTATGAGGAGCGCTGTTCCCCTCCCCTGAAGGACGAATTCCAAGGCTGTGGCCGGTGGCAATTCGATGGAGTCCGCTCCGAAGGACATGTTCGTTCTCTGCCAATGTTTACTTTCCTCGCTCCAATCCGTCATGATGTATGGCTTGCTGCTTGTAAAAATATCCTCTACCCCATAATGCTTTATTCCACTTAACGGGTGATCAGGATGGACAACGAAGACCAGTTGTTCTTTTATCGTATGAAGCTTCTTCAGATCCTTATTAAAAAACGGGGAGGTGATCAACCCCAGTTTGACGAACCCGTCATATAGCATGTCGATGATTTGTTGGTTATGACCGGTATGGATGGTCAAATCGATCTCAGCAAAACGATGTTGCATGTTCATAACGATGGAGGTGAAAGGTCCGGTTGTAAAAGTCGGGAGCGTTGCAATCGTGATTTCCCCTCTTGTGCCTTCTTTTATCGCCAGTGCCCTTTCTTTCCCTTTAGTCAGAATTTCGAGCGCCTGCCTGGCATATGGAAGGAATCCTTTTCCTAAATCGGTCATCACCATCTGTTTACCTGACCTAACAAAAAGATATCCGCCCACATCTTTCTCTAACTCTTTTATCCGTAGACTGATTGTCGGCTGAGACACATCCAGGTATCTCGAGGCCTTGCTGTATGACCCCAGCCTTGCCACAAGATCAAATGCTTTTAGCTGATTAAGTTCCATTTTAACCCCTCCTTACTATAAAAATATTTAATAGTAACTATAAGTTATATACGATTGTTTAATAGATATATGAAAATTATAGTGTAAATACACGATGAACAAAAGGAGTGCTTTTATATGGATCTGAAAACGACATTGCAGCAAATCATGGATAACCAGTATGGCCGGCCCAGAGGGGTGCTCGGATGGCTGATTGGGGAGAAAATGATCAGGCAGCATAAACTGGAAACTCTATGGACCCTTCACAATCTTCAACTTCAGAAGAATCAACATATCCTTGAGGTTGGCTGCGGAGCAGGGTTTGCATTCAAACAGATCTCCTCTATGAATGGCGGTCAGCATGTAACCGGGTTGGATTTATCCAAGACTCTCCTCCACTCTGCTGCAATCCGGAACAGAAAAGCACTTAAACAGAAGCGGATGGAGTTAGTTCCCGGCAGTGTTGAAGAACTGCCTTTTCCGGATGAACAGTTTTCAGCCGTGTTCAGCATCCATTCGGTTTATTTTTGGGAGAATCTATTCAGATCTTTTGAGGAAATACACAGGGTGCTGACACCTGGAGGCACCGTCATGATTACACTTTGCGATGGGAAAGACGGGGAGGACTGGGATTCGGTTAAACATATGATTCATAGGAAACTGATGCCGGTGATGGAGATATTGAAATTTTCAGAGGTCAGCTTAGTGTGCGGGCCGGTCTCGCGGGGGTATCAGACGGTGGCTGTTATTGCGGTTAAATGAGGATTTCCTTAGAAATTTACTTTATTTTAATCGTATTTCATCAAAATAATCGTATCAAACGAAACGCTAACGGTTTTAAAACCTAGAATATTAATATACGAATATTTATTGCGCCGGTTTCTGGATAATTGCGCCGAAAACAGAATAATTGAGCCGCTTTCCGGATAATTGCACCGGAATCCTGATTATTGCGCCACTTTGTAAGATAATCGAGCCACTTGTCGAGTTTTCTTTACAGCTCAATACCTCTACCCTTCCAAGCCAGGTCCCCTGTTACAAGGCAGGGGGCCTGGCTGTTTTTCTTTTATGCGGACTTTCAGACCATTTTTGCTGACTTTTTCTGATTTATGCTGAATTAATTCGTTTTATGCTGACTTTAATAAAAATACCCAATCCGTCATTTTGTACAAATGCCTGTCCCTAAAGGTATACCCTTCGCCGAATATGCAGCCCAAACATCTATCTTTCTATCTACTCCGTTCCCCTATCCACAGCCGCCACCGCTTCAATTTCCACCAATTGATGTTCATATCCCAACACTGTGACGCCGGACAAGGTACTGGGGACATCATGATCATCAAACTCCTCCCGTATCGCCCTCCAAGAGGCTACTAAATCTGAACGGTTCCCGGACGCCACAAGAACTCTCGTATACACAATATCAGTCAGAGAAGCATCAGCCTCTTTCAATACTTCCTTTAAATTCTCCACACACAATTTTGCCTGCTGCTCGTAAGTACTTGGATGAGGAACCTTCCGCTTCTTATCCAGAGGGCAGGCGCCTGCTAAAAATAGGACCTCCATTCCCGCCGGTATACTGCTTGCGTGTGCATAATCGACGGATGCTAATGTACTAGAACGGATGAGTGTTATTTTTTTGTCCATATTATTTCCCCCTTGTCTTCAGTCAAGACACTAAAAAACCTGCCGTAATTCAATCTGGCCCTCTCCATGTCCCTGGGGGTCCGGCATACGCATCACCCATTTGAGCGCTTCTTCCTTAGACTTTACATCAATCAGAATGAATCCGGCGGTCAAGTCGTTCGATTCCGGAAAAGGTCCTTCCGTAACTATCGGCTTTTCATCAGGATTTAGATACGAAATGCGAATTCCATGTGAACTTGGATGAAGTCCCTTAGCCATGACCCGAACGCCAGCTTCAATTAATTCTTCATTATACTTCGTCATGGCATCCATCAGTTCAGGGCTCGGGAGATTTCCGGCTTCAGAATTTTTCGAGGCTTTAACGATAAGCATAAATAGCATAGAATAACCTCCTTCTTTAAAAGAAACTCGTCTTATGAAAACCAATATCTATCTTTTCATCTATTCTATAAAATACAAGGATTTTCCTTTCAAAGTACTTCTTATATTTTTTCTCTCTGTTACAGCAATAAAAGACTTCAGCTGTCTGCCCGATTCAACATTTGCTCCAGATTTCCAAGATTAAAAAGGTGCAAAGCCCTTTCTAAATTGCAAGGGACTTCGCACCTTTTGATCTACTCTTTTTCAGGTTCTTCCGAATCGTACTCTTCATTCACCACACTGAACTCATCAATCACATCTCCGTCTGATGTTCTGGTGATGAATGTGATGGTATCCTTATCCACCTTAGCACTCATATAGACTGCAATGTTCTCCATGTTGACGTATTCAAATTTATCATCTGCCACTGCATCGTAGTGCTTCTTACCGGTAGTTCCTGCGACTACGTAAACTGTGCCGTTGTCGTGTTCTGTACCTTCTTTCAGTTTCATTGTTCTGCCGTAAGCATGATCGTGACCAGAGAAAACGATATCGATTCCCAGTTCATCTGCGACCGGAGGCAGCTTTTCCTTCATGATTTCATTGCCGCCGAACGGATTGGTATAGTACGGAGGCTTATGGGTCACGAGTATTTTCCATGGTTTATCCGAACTGTCCATGTCTTGTTTCAGCCATTCCAATTGCTGATTAAGCACATCTTCATCACTTGTAAAGCCCAGCACACTAATGTGCATGTTGTGATAATCAACGGAATACGTACCGCCTTTATCCACATCTGGACCATTCCCGGGTGCTCCCATAATGGCTTTTGCCGTACTGGCATCACTGTCTCCCATATATTCATGATTTCCTAGGGCTGTTACCAGATTAGTCGTGCGAATGTTATCATATTGACTCATCACTGCCAATACATCATCCCATTGATTGAATTTAGAAGATTCATCGACGAGATCACCGACATGGATCATGAATGCCGGATTCTGTCCGTTGATAGCGGAAAGAATCTGATCAAACAGGCTTAAGTCGGACGGTGATTGAGTGTCACCCAATACCGCGAACTCGAATTGGTTTTGTCGTTTTAACGTAGTGAATTCCTGCATATCGCTCCACGACTCGCCATTACCAACCCGGTATACGTAAGTCGTGTCCTGCTTCAACTTCTTTACTGTGACCTGATTCACGCGTGCGATGCCATTCTTGGTAATATCCAATTCACCGGAGAAGACTTGATTGCTCCATGATCCCTCTGCGCTGATAAGGCTCTTATCACCATTCTTATCATAATCCTTTTTTCTTGCATACTGAATGATCGGAGTCTCATCTTTTCCTAACGGGCTGGACATCCAGGTAAACCTTTTCGATTTATAAGGGTCATCGGTGGTCGGTGAAATAATATTTTTTATTTCACCCTCCTCCACTAAAGCCGGGTACGTCTGCGTATCCATCTTGAATGAATATCTTCCGTCTTTCACTGAAAACAAGCTGATGTTTTTAATCTCATTTGTGAGCGAATCCACGAGGAGTGAACCGTCCTCTTTTGTCTTCCCAAGAAGTTCTTCATTTCCATCAATTAAGGCAAAAACGTCCGCTCCACTGACAGGCTTACCTTCCTGATCCATTACTTTGATAAGGGCAGGCTCTCCTATTAACAGTGGTTCCGCTTCTACTTTAAGTGCAGCCTCTACTGCCACCTTCAGCGGTTTCATCGAATAGGTCGGGATGAATGTTTCCTTTCGAGGTTGAACATAGGTGACTTCTCCATTGATCAACTCCACATTCACTTTGCTGCCTTCTTTTACAGATGCCGGCACCCTTATTGGAATGATGGCTGCTTCAGCTGTTTGGCCAGTCTCGTCATTGTTCACAAGATGTAGCGTAAGAATCCCCGTTTCATCGTCATAGCTCGAAGTACTGTCAGTGAAGCCCGGTGAAAAGATGAGGTCTTCCACTGGAAAATTTCGATCCACTTTCAATGACAAGGCAGATTCAGAGATTTCAGCTGGATTTGTCGCTTTCACAGCCAGTTCAAATGAATCACCTAAATATGCATTCTCCTCAGCTTGAATGATTTCGACCTTTGCAGTCCCTGTATTGACTGTAAAATATGCTGTTTTAACCGCCTGATTACCAAATTTATCAGGCACCATCAACGTAATTTGATGTGTCCCATCTGCCCACTCTAATCCGCTCAGCGAGACAGAGCCATCCATATCATAGGAGAAATGTCCTTCACGCTTGGAATATTCCTTGCCGTCCACATACAATTTGATTTTTCCCCAGTCAATACCCGTTTTGAAAGGATCGTCTTCATACTCATGAACGTCAGCCTTTACATTCACTGAACTAGTTGTATATTCTTTCTCATCTACATTAATGGATTCAATGACAGGAGGATATAAGTCATCAACTTTTTCTCCGTACACCGCACGTATATTATCAATATAAAGAGACCCTTTTGTCATAGGACCAGTGATGCCGGATTTCGTGGACATCATTCTGAAGGCCTGTGTCCCGGATATTTTGAATGGTCCTGTGAAGGACGATGGGATTTCGGCTTCGATGTATTTCCATCCAACCCAGTCAATACCCGGCTTCTCAGCGGTCAGGTTAATGGACTGATTCTTATTATTCCCATCCACAACTAACATACGGAGCCAGTACCCCTGTGCTTCCGGGGTTGCATATACCCACATGCCGATGCTTTGCGGATCCCCTTCAATCTCGGCATTCACACCGGGACCCGCATACACTCCGAGGGTCGTCCCGGTTTGTGCATCGGTGAAATCGTAATCTAGCTTAAGTGATTGATCCCCGAATCGAACGGGTTCTGGATATTCCGCCAGGCTCAGGAATCCTTTTTCTCCCCGATTCGCTGTTGCCGTCTTCCATGTACCCAAATCGTCTTCGAAGTCAAATAACACTTGGGGAAGTATTCCTACAGAGATTTTTAACTGAGCCGCCAGATCTGTACCCTTCAGGCGGGCAGTGATGGTGCCGCTAACACTCTGCTCACCCGTGTGGAGCACACCTTCCTCATCAATCGTGCCTAATCCTTCCGGTATATCAAACTCAACGTCTCCGAGCTTCCAATCGACAATCCGTTTTTCAAATTTCGTTTGAAAACCTAACGGGATTTCACTGTTTCTGGCTGCCGTCAGTTCAGGTGAAGAGAAAGAAATTTGATCTGGAGCAGCAATTTCAATGATGCTTTTGCCAACCTCTACTCCCTGATGGTTCAACAGCACGTAAAATTGACCTGTTTTTCCATTGGATTGAAACAATCCATTTTCATCTATAGTACCAAATGACGTATCGGATAATTCCCATGTCAGGTCAGCTTCTGGAAGAGGGGCTGAAGCCATGGCCTTATCTCTGCCTTTAGCACCGAAATCAATCGTAGATCCCGGAGTGAAGGATTGATCATAAGGATAGACGTACGCAGAGTGAAAAGTATGATCGGAAGGCTCTTCTGAGACTACAAGCCATGAGTTGGCCACACTTCGCTCTCCGCGGTCAGAAGGCATATTATCAATCTCGAGATCATCCCCTCCAAGTGTACGCGTGGTAAAAGTGGATGAACCGCCGCCATCCAGGTTAAGAGCCGTCACCGCTCCTAAATCAATCATCAATTGCGCTAAATCAGGCATGGAAATTCCGCTTGAATAAGGTTCCTGCCTGCCGTCAATCACAGTAAAGAATACAGTCCCATCCGCTTTGATCCCGACAGCCGTACGAGGCTCTCTATCAGCTCCGGTTTTAGGAGTTTGATAGACTTCACTGTCCTTTACAAGAATCGCATTTCCACCTAGGGCTTCTTGGAGCTGATCCTTGACCACATCATACTCGGCTGTACTTCCAATGACTGCTTCACCGGACTTCTTCATACCAAAGAAACCCCACCCTTGCCGTAGTTGATCTTTTATCCCTACTCCATCTTTAAATACAATTCCATTGGGTTCGCCTGTCGCCATATTATAAAAATCGGCGTTCACAGCAGCCACCACCTTATGGTTTTCTCCATCGGCGGCACTTGCTTGCTGTCTGACAGGCTGCAGGCCATACTCCTCGCCGTCATTCGGGGTTCCCGCTTCAATCGATACACTCGGATTCTGAACGTCTACTTCCACTACAAAACTTTCAATCTTCTTTCCATCCGTCCCTTCAAAGCTGTAATGCTTCTCCATAACACCCGGTGCAAGATCGGCCCGGTATTCATTAATCGGTGTATGTACAACGCTGGAATCTAAATCGAAATCACCCAGGGCCCCTGCAACATTGGGCAACACCATACTGCCGGCAACTGCAAGTGACAGGACAACAGGCACTAATCTTTTCAAGCACTTTCTCATCACTCAGCCTCCTATAGCCATTTCCATATTTTGATTAAATCCATCAATAAATGACATCTTTATCATAAAGGAAATATATTAATAGAATGTCATTTATTTGTAAAATTCTGAAAAAGAGGTAATAGGGCCTATGATTACGATTTTAATTAATTTTAATTGATTGAATTGATTAATCTAGTTATTTTTCAGGACTATTATTCTCTTGTTGCTAATCCTCTCTCATATTTTTGGTAAATATAAACAAAAACCACCTCCATGTTACAAAAGTTTAAACATACGGGGCTGGCTGGATTTTTTATGCGGACTTTTGGCTATTTATGCTGACTAATTTGGATTTATGCTGAAAAATATGAATTTATGCTGAATTTTTTCGTTTAATGCTGACTTTATCAAAATTATCCATACTCTTTTCCCTAAGCAGCCCAAAACGAAAATGTTACTTAAAGGTTGAACACCCAAAAACTGGGTATAGTTCTATATATCTACTTTTATTAGAAAGGAAGTTTTTCAATGAACCGCTGGTACTTTCCCTTCCTTGTCGGCACCATCATCTTCCTGGTATTATCACTGATCGGCAAATTTGATATGTCTTATATCGTCACATATAGTGTTGGACTCACACTCGGTTTTTTCCTTATGTATTGGTTGAATAGGAAAAAGCGGCAGAATGCAGATTAAATCCGCCCATCACAAAAAAACAGGGACTGCCGCAGCAGGCAGTCCCTATCTCTCATAAATCTTATTCCTTCACCCGGAGCACCACATTATCGATTGTGATTTCATGTGCCCCTTTAAATTTCCCCATTAAAAATTTCAGCGACACTGTATCATTCGCACCCATTACAAACTCAAAGGTATAGTTTTTCATTTGATCATCTATGAAAATCTGGTCGGCGAAATAACGATAGTAACCCACATTCTCAAGAGTCACTTCCATATCACGCGCAACCGTCGAACGTGCATCAAACGACAATTCATACGTCAGCCCCTGCCCGAGTTCCAGACCCGGCTGCTCCGCCAGCACACTCCACGCTTCGTTTCCGGCATTATCGATTCGAACATTCATCTGCTCATTCTCACCAGTCACTCCAGCCACAGCATCAAAATGAATATAGTGACTCCAAGAATCCAGCCCGGCAACAAAATCCCCATTCTGCAAAGGCTCCAACTCCACATCAATCGACGTCTTCAACAGCTTCACATTATCCATATACACATCCCCGCTCACACCGCCAAGCTTAACCACCAGCTGACCAAACTCCTCACTCTGTCCCTCCGGCATCGTAAACGCAACCGTATGTGATTCCATTTCTCCATTCAACTCAACTGGTACCGAATCCATATAACTCACCGTACCGTCCTCACTCACGAACTCAACCTCGATTGCCCGGTCAGCAGAGGCACGAGCATCGAACGTCAACTCATAATCCGCACCCGCATCAAGTTGCAAGCCTGTCTGCTTCACCTGAACATCACCGGCAGCCGAACCTCCGTCCGTAATCCCGACATGCAGCTCCCTTGCTTCTTCTGACACATTGGCCGTTGCCGCTGCAGTCTCATTCACTACAACATCCCAATAATTCATCCGCGTCATATCGCCTTGATCAAAGGTGCCGTTATAAACGTGGTTCCCGTCCGGCAGCGGGGTTTTCGAAGCTTGACCGGAATCGACCGGCTCCGCTCCCTCCACGCGGACATTCCCGATCCACACCGGCGCATTCCCGTTCGCACCCATGTTGAACTCGAGCCTTGCCGCGATATCCGTATCCTGGCGGTGTGTGAACGTATACTCATACGACTGCACGTCACTCGTCAGCTGAATCGTCTGCTCGCCAGAATAATTAGCGTAACCTCTTTCGGCACCGCCCGACACCTTGGACATCATCGCACGGTTCGTATCCGACTTCGCATCAAAGCTAACCTTATACATACCGCCTTCCGCGATCGACACGTTTTGAATTAATTGCAGCGCCCATAACGCATTTCCAGGATTCGTCACCGCTGTTTTGGCAAAAGAAACGCCGTCTGCCTCTTCCTTCGTGATTGTTCCGCTTCCCCCGAAGTCCGGAAGCGTCACGAAATTCCAGTACGTCCCGTCCAGCGTTTCGCCGGAAGCATCCACCACCGTGAACGGCTCCGTATAACCTGCATCATAAATATAATTGCCATCCTCAAGCGGGAACTTTGCCCCTTCCGGAAGCTCTTCCTTCACCTGTTCAGGCTCCACGGGCTCCATATAGTCACGGCCCGTCAGCTCATACACCCGGACATAATCCACTTCCATCTCACCCGGGAAAGGAGTAGTCCGGTCAGGATCACCGCCATACCAGCCCCCGACCGCCAGATTCAGGATCAGATAAAACTCCTGATCGAATGGCGCCGGGTAAGCATATTTATCAGCCTGATTCGTTCCCTGGCTGAACCAGTCATTCAGCGTCTGATACAGCTGCCCGTCTACGTACCAGCGGATTTCACCGGGCTCCCATTCAATCGCATAGGTATGGTAGCCGGTCGCATCCTCTCCTTCTGGAAAATGATACTCAGCACCCGTATATGTGTTATTCGGATACTCCGCTCCATAATGGATCGTGCCGCCGATCTTGCTCGTATCACCTCCGGCTGATTCCATGATGTCGATCTCCCCGGAAGTCGGCCAGTTGCCATACACACTATCTTCAGGCATCATCCAGAATGCCGGCCAGAATCCCTTTCCTTCCGGAAGCTTCATCCTCGCCTCGAACTTCCCATATTTTTTTGAAAACAAGCCCTTCGTCTTCAGCTTGGCGGAAGTATAATCATACGATCCAAACTCATCGGTGATCGGTCTTCTTTCCTTCTTTGCCTTGATTACAAGATTTCCGTCGCGGATGAAGGAATTCTCAGGGGAATCCGTGTAATATTCAAGCTCGTTATTTCCCCAGCCTGGAGAAATTGGACTCCCATCCTCACCCACGATCCAGTTCCCGATATCATATGTCCACTTCTCAGGATCGATCTCATTTGAAATGAATTCGTCAGACCACACCAGCGTCCAGTCCGACTCGACTGCCCCTGGCTGGTACACCGTGACCTGTCCAAGCTTCGACCCTTCCGAACGCACCTGGTTCTGCACCTTCTCATCCATATAAACCTTCCCATCGACACGAACATTTTTCAACAGGACATTCCCCGTCTGAGCGCCCGCAGTTATGTAAAGATTACCATTGATCTTCACATCCGTGAGGGTCACATTCCCATGATTCACAAGCACATTCCCTTTAATAGTCTCTCCGGAATACACACCAGCCTTATGATAAAAACCATCTGCCTTTTCATTGAACAGCTGGATCACGTCTAACAACTTCAGCGGCTGACTGCCTTCCTCACCAGGTACGGAACCGCTTCCCGGAAGCAAAAACTCCATAACCTCATGGGCTTCTTCCTTCTTCACAACAGAATTTTCATCCGCCCCTTCACCGAACACTTCATCCCAGTATCCAAGCTCCTTGGCATACTTCAAGACACTCTCCTTATTTGAAGGCATTCCTTCCTTACCGCTACCAACCAACCTATGAATAAGTGCAGCAAAATCCAGCCTAGACAACGCCTCATGAGGATCTTTCTTCAGTTTTCCTTTCCCCTTGAAGATCCCCCGTTCCTCCCAGCGCTTCAACATCGCCTCATCCGCACCGCCGACTGGCCCCTTCGCTCCGGCAGGCAGTACAACCGACAACGCCAGCACCAACACAAGCATCACCATCACCACTTTGTTTCGCATTCCTTGTTTCCTCCCTTTGTTTGTATATGTGAAGAAGGATTGGAGTCCCTCTTAGCACCGTTTTTCAGATTACGAAACCGCTTTCGTTTTAATTTAAAAAAAGATTGGTCCAATCGGGGTGATCACCTACTTTTATTCCAGTGTAAAATTCCCCTAAATTACGGAACCGGTTTCGTTTTAGAACAAAAAGGTAAACGTTTCTTCTTTCAAAAAGAAAACGCTTTCTAAAAAAACCATACATATAGGCTTATCCTTCTAGTTTTTTCTACATCCGAACCAGGAACTCCTTTTACAAAAAACGAAACCCTACGAAATACCTACAGGAATAAAAAAAGAACGATGCAGTTTATCGTTTTAAACTCATCGCTCTTCTTACTGCTTATTGGAAGTAACCCTCAACCACTCTTACTTATTCTCTCTTTCCTCCGTCTTCAGTGCCAGCTTCTCAAGACCATTTTGTGCAAATTCCACATCGGTCTTCGGCATCGCTTTATTATTCTGACGGTCCTTATTCTTCTGTTTAGACATTCTTTCACCACCCTTTGCATTTTGTTTATATCGTGCGCAGGGATGGGAATAAATATGAAGAATTTGTTTTTTTAGACGGTCGATGAATGATCCGCCCCACTACAAGCAGTGAACAACAGTACCCTTTATAAAACAATTAACATTGACAAATCATTAAATGATTACCGTCCAGGTCTTTAAAATTAAACCAATGATTATCTTCAATGTTTGTGGTGATTTCTACGTTTTTACTTTTCATGTATTGAAAAGCTTGTTCGATATTATGGGTGTTTAAGTGAAAAGGCGGAACTTTATATACTGTTTCTTCCGAAAAAATTTTGCTGTCCAATACGATACCTGTTCCGTTCATAGGCAGTATGTAGAGATGCCCAAATAAAATCTCACCATCTGATGGTAGTCCCAATATGTCACAATACCAATCGCGCGCTTTTTCAATATCACGAACAGGAATAAAGGTCGTTCCGATTTGATTTAATACAGGTTTTGACATCCTATCTCTCCTATTAGGGGATTTTTTATACAATTCTGATTTTATCATATGTGCTGGTTCCAGTGTTGAGTTATCCTGCCTGCCCACTTTTTTATCGAAGGGCTCTGTTTCACATTCTTACTGAATAATGACAGTTTGATAATAAGGCGGCATTTCCCCTGTCTGCCCGCTTAAAGTCGAACTCCCCCGCTTCACTTTATACGAAATGGAATAAGTACCTTTATCCGTTCCTGAATCCCAGTCCTCTTTGAACGTGACAATATATGTTTCGCTTCTTGTTTCTTTTACAAGGGTTTCCCTTTTCACCCGATATCCGTTGACGCTGCCTGCCCAGGTGCCGATTTCATCAGGGAAATGCTCGATGGAAGTCCCCCTGCCGGATGTGGCGAACTCAACCGCATCTTCTTTCGTGAAAGGCGGCATAGGCGGTGAAAGCGCCTGCCCCAGACCCCACGCAAGGAGATACATACAGGCCGGGGCAATCACGAACATCTTGATGCTCCGGTTTCTCTTCATTTTCGCAGCGATCCATTTGTCCACCACGCCATACATCACAGCCGCGACCATACCGCTGACAGCCATCAGGATTTCATTGAACAGCAGCCCGTTTGCTAAACCGAACATCCCGAGGATCAGCACGTACAGCCAGTCCCGGTCTTCAAACCATTTCCTCTGAAGATACTCAACGGCTATTGACACGATATTTCCGTATAGGAGGATGATCGCTCCGATATACATAAAATAAACCACCGACCAGCCGATCAGCTGGCTGCCTGAATTGGACCCGGGATCGTTCCCGTCGAACGTTGCGAACAGGCTTAAGATCAATGAACAAATGAGGGTGGACACCAGAGTGGCCAGGATTTTTCGTAGAATCATGCGGACCCCTCCTCACTGCACTAGTATCTCATTTACCTTTCCCGGTTCTTGAATGTCTTTTATCAGCAGCACTTAGAATAAATAAGACAGCAATAAACCAAATAACCGCTTGCACGATCATGCCCATCCATTTACCAAATGGTATGACAAATAAGACGATTGGACTGACTAGGATCAATGATAACCCTATTGTAAATGCCAGCTTTTCAGGTAATTCACTAATCTTAACTACCATCTTCACCATTCCTTTTAAATGGAATTACCTTGTTTTCACGTTACATTAAGCGAGAAACGATATGCTGATTTACATCACTGCCTCACTTAAAATATAAACATAATACCAAATACCTGTTGCGATGAAAAAGACCAGCAATAAGATCACGCCCATCACTTTTTTATACTGCCTCACCCAGAACCCAAAGGTAAATACCACAAAAAAAATCCCCATGTTCATCACGAAATGAAGAACACTGCTTTCTGGATCCGACGACCATATAAATGGAGAAAACAGCGGTTTTGTGAGCATTTTCAGTGTAAGGGCCGTACTCTTCACTACTATCTTCACGCCATATGTACTTATCTTAAGAAGCAGATTTCCCATCAGGAAAAGGCTAGAAAGAATGATTATCCATAAAATCAGGTCCGTAGTCAGGAAGACTGATTTTTTAATTGGGCTCTTTTCTGACTTTATCTTTTTTCTTAGAAACATTGGTTTCAGCCCCTTTGAAATAAGGCATATACACTCTCATCTGGATCACTCAATTATATTCCCAAACCTTTCACTTCCTGCAGGAAAAAATAAGCACAATCGGAATCCTCTGTCTCCTCCCAAACTCTTCGTCACTGCTGAAATGCACGCGCTTTGGGGTACCTTCACGCAGATCTTCCACTTTAAAACCGCAAGTGGGAAGCGTGCGAAAATACTGCTCAATCGTCCGGTGATATTTCACCACCACCTGATCGATCCAGGGTTCCTTTCTTTCCCCTTCTAGAAAATAGTCGTCCACGATCCAGTCCCCGCGCCTGTCCCCGGTTTTCTTGCTTGCAAACGAGGAAGTGGTGAGCGGATTCTGCACACTGAATATAAACTTTCCATTCTCATTTAGCGCTTTATGTACGTGTTGACACAAAGATTGGAAATCAGATACATAGTGGATGGCAAAACGGGAAGTGACGATATCAAAGGCTGCCGCTGGATATTGATATGATTCCATACTCTCGCGGATGATCGTCCCATTTTTATCAGCCACATTCCGCTGGGCGGCTGCCGCCATTTGTTTCGAACCCTCTAACCCGGTATATGAGGCTGCACCCCGGTCCAATAATTCCTTACCAAACGAAGCGTCCCCGCAGCCTAAGTCCAGGATGTCTTTGTGATGAACGTCTCCAAGAAGCTCCTTGATGATCGGACCCTCGATTGCGTTATTGGGGCTGTCCTTCCGATCCCTGCGTTTCATATAAGTTGAAAAGAAATCCTCCTGATCATATGCACTTGCTCCTCTATACTCCATTTAGTTCAACCCTTTTCGCACATTCTATTTTTAATTAGTTTAACACAAGATTTGTAAAATAATAGAAATATATATTCCTTTATATTCCTCAGCTCTTCTCCAAAGAGATATTTATTTTTTAATATAACAAGGTTGGTGAAACAACCCAAAATGCAACTTTTAGAGTTACTTGATAGATAAGCAT
Organism: Bacillus sp. Marseille-Q1617; assembly: GCF_903645295.1. Lineage (NCBI taxonomy): Bacteria > Bacillati > Bacillota > Bacilli > Caryophanales > Bacillaceae > Bacillus > Bacillus sp. Marseille-Q1617. The sequence goes on along the minus strand of NZ_CAHJXM010000001.1, from coordinate 731,788 downwards.
TGTAACTCGTTTGTAACTCCCCCCTTATACAATTTGGTTACCAAGTGGAAGGGGTTGATTTCATTTTATGACAGGTAAACGGATGTGGATGATGACGGTTGCTTTGATGTTGATTTTTGCAGGAACACTGTTTCCAGTTTCCTCCTCGGCTGCAGGTCAGTTCCTGGACGGTTCTTATGGCGGCAAGCCATATAAGCTCTATGTTCCAAACGGGTACGATTCAAGCATCAGCTACCCTTTGTATGTCATGCTCCATGGCTGCACACAGGATGCGGGTCAATTTGCCACCGGTACGAAGATGAATGCACTTGCTGATGAAAAAGGGTTCCTTGTTCTCTATCCGGAGCAAACGAGCAGCGCGAATTCAAATAAATGCTGGAACTGGTTTGAACCTGCCCATCAGTCACGCGGAAGCGGGGAACCGGCTGTAATTGCCGGTATGGTGAACACCATTAAGAATTCCTATTCAATCCAGGGTGATCACGTTTACGCAGCTGGACTGTCAGCAGGGGCTGCCATGAGTGTGATCATGGGGGCCACTTATCCTGACATCTTTTCCGGGATTGGCGTCGGGGCCGGCCTTGAGTATAAGGCAGCGACCAATATGACAGGTGCATTTACAGCAATGTCCAGCGGCGGACCGAACCCGGCACAGCAAGGAAATCTGGCTTATCAGGCAATGGGAAGCCGTGCTAAGGTAATGCCCGTCATGGTCTTTCATGGAACCTCCGATTACACGGTCTATCCGGTTAACGGGGATCAGGTCATTTCTCAGTGGGCCGTCACCAATGATTTAGCTCATAACGGGACGGCTGACGGCTGGATTGATGACCAGCCTGAACGGACCGAGAACTCCACTGTTTCTGGAGGCAGAAGTTACAGCGTCAGTGCTTTCGAAGGCGGGGACGGACAGGTGTGGATGAGGAAAGTGAAGGTACAGGGCATGGGCCATGCCTGGTCTGGCGGCAGTTCACAGGGCAGCTATACCGATCCGCAAGGTCCTGATGCGAGCCGGATGATGTTTGATTTCTTTGATTCTTTCAATGATAACGGCGGTGAAAACGACACCACCGCACCGGTCACCGCTGCCTCTCCAAAAGGAGGCACCTACAACGAACCGGTAGAAGTATCCCTGCAGGCAAATGAAGAGGCATCCACCTACTACACAACAGACGGCTCGGACCCGACCACTCACTCCGCTTTATACACAGGTCCGATCCAAATCAACGGGGATACCACCCTCCGTTTCTTCAGCAGGGACACTTCAGGAAACACGGAATCCATCAAACAAGAAATCTATGTGATCGATGAATCGGTCCCGCCAGGTGAAGGCATCACCACCCCTTCCATCTCCTTGGAAGATGGATTCGCCGGCCAGTTCACGGCGGATGGCAAAGGTACCGGGGACATCAAAGTTGGGGATAAAGGAATGTATAACACAGACACGTTCAGAGGAATTCTTTCTTTCGATACAAGCAGCCTGGCGCAAACCACTGTTGAGTCGGCCACCGTCCGTCTTTACATTAAGTCACTCACGGGCACGGTATCATCAATTTCTGCAGATATAAAAAATGGAACCTTCGGGACCGCGGGGATTGAACAAAGCGATTACTCAGCGCTTGCCAGCTTGAGTAACGTTACAGGCATCCAGTCTCCTCCTGCCTCCGGTTATATCGATCTCGAGCTGCCTGCCAGCGCATTGGCGCAAATCAATAAAAATGGAAAAACGCAATTCAGATTGAAAGCCGTGACCACGCCAGGCTTTTCCACGAACCAAATCGAGTTTTATGGAGGAGGAAGTGGTGAACTGTCGCCTGTTCTTATTGTTAATGGAGCAATCCAATAAAGTAAAAAGAGAAAGCAATACTAGATTCTAGATGTAAATGTTGCCTGACCCCCGGTACACCAAAGCTTCACCGTGCCGGGGATCAGGACAAAAGAATGCCCGGTCCCCGGATAAACTATGAAGGGGGTCAGGCATCAAACTATTTATCCGAAAACCAGTATTAGAAATAGAATTGTCCCCGCACTATCCTCTTTCCCATTACCTTAGAGTCGATCCACAAATAAATCTCCACAATCAGCAGGACAAGAATAATCCAAGGAAGGCTGCTCAGGACAAGGCGTTGAAATGGAAGGTCTATATTTGCATACATAGGATCCGCAGCCATCGTATTCGTAAAAGCGAAAAACATACCGAACGTAAAGTTTCTTGACCATTGACTGATTTGATAGGTAAAGACCCCTTTTCTCCAACCAAGTCCCTTCACCCTCACCACTGCTCTCAGGATTTCAATTGTTTCTATTATGATTAAAAGAATAAATACTGCAAGCCAGTAAAGCGTTAACCCGGAAGGCGAGATCCAGTGTGATAACACCAGGGCTAAACCGGAAATGGATAATGCGCCATGCAAGATGCAATTGGTATTCGCCCAATCCTCGGAAAGCGACCAGTCTTTGGAAAAGAAATATCTTTTAGCTATTAAAGCGACACCGCAGAGGTAAAAGCAAAGACCAAGCGAGATACCAATGATAAAAATGATGTTCGACAACGAAGGGACCAGTTTAATCCACAGAATCACTATGGACTGGGTTGAAACAGTTGATAGTAACACAACTCCGTGAATCGTATATTTAGCCGGTGTGCTGACCAGTTCCTTGAAATTACGAATATAAAAACCTAGAAAAATGACAAAAATAATCGAGTTCAGAATTGCCATCCCAAAAATCAATGTATCGGTTCCAGGTATAAATTTATGAATCACATTACATACGATGGAAAAACCGGCAACCCAGGATCCCATGACAAAAGAGTTTACGGGATTATGAATGAAAGGCGTGATGAATCCCGGCTGAAACACCTGAAATAATATAGCCAGAAATATGATAAGTGATAAGAGCAAGTACGGGATGACCAGAACATTGGCGATTTCCTCTAGCCAAGGGATGACATCAACTGTCGAATATAAAAAAATCCCCAATGCCATGACAATGGCACCTGCAGCAGGATTGATGACTTTTAAACTTCTGATTTGTTCCATGATGACCACTCGTTTCTCTAAAACTACAAATTACATATACAATTAAAATCATACAAGAAACGAAGGAAAAGTGCCATCGGTTGGGACATATGCATCTGGCGTCGCTTTTATCCCCCCCTGGTTAACGTATTAACAAACCAGAGGGACAGGTACCACGGTCCAAAAAAATGAACCAACGCACCTGTCCCAATGGTCTCGCGAAAAGCATAGGGTGCTTCAGAAGTAAGAGAATCCGCCATTCTCCAGCAATTAATTAAAGATTTTTCGACAAGTTGCAGGAATATCGAGAAAAGTGGATTGAAATCAAAATGTTGCACGTAAATCTAGAAAGTGGTTTGTATTTTTAAAATGTTGCTTGAAAAAGGTTCAAAGTGGAATGAATTGCTTGATTGGCAGCAATAAGAACCGGTTCAGCGGTCCTCAAATCCCCTCTTTGACTGGCTCTATTACGATTTATGCTGACTTTTCAGGATTTATGCTGAAATATTTTGATTTATGCTGAAAAAAATGAGTTTATGCTGACTTTTAGAGATTTATGCTGAATTATTTCACTTTATGCTGAGTTTTACAAAAATAACCAATCCAGACCAGCGGTGGTGCCAATTTTACTTAATTTCCCTAAGCGTCCAGTAAGGATTTTGCCTGTGTAAAATATAAAGGTAGAACGGGGCTCGTCCCCGCTCTACCAAAAATTCAGGAAAAACACCATCGGTTTGGCCATATGCTTATGGATCTCTTCTTATTCCCTCTCCGCCTTGTTACAAGTATTTATTAACGTAGGAGTAGAGAAAATCCCTACCATAAGAAAAACCCGCCATAGAAATTGGCGAGTTTCTTCATTTTGAATATGAATATTTCTTGTATTAAAAAAGCACCGGAATCCAAATGACAATCCCATGACTTCCTTATTTATTCCGTCCCCTTCTTCCACTCATCCTCTTCAATCAACATTTTTCCAGGCCATGTATATGCCATGATACCGCCGTCCGCCTTGATGTCTTCACCGGTCACATACGCGCTGTCATCCGAGGCCAGGAACAGGGCGACGGCTGCCATGTCGCGCGGGCTGCCGAGGCGGCCCATCGGGGTGATCCATCTGTTGGCATCCCTGAATTTCTGGCCCATTTCGTCCTGTTTGCTGCCTACGAGTTTATCAATGAGCGGGGTTTCAATCGTACCCGGAGACAAGGAGTTCACCCGGATGCCGTGGCGTGCATAATCGATGGCCATCGCCTTCGTAAAGTTGATGATGCCGCCTTTTGCCGCATTATAACCCGAGCGGTCAAGGTCGGCTGCATGGCCGGACATCGAGGCGTTATTGATGATGGAACCCCCGTTATCGAGCATCAATGGGATAAGATATTTACTGACGAGGAAAGTCCCCCTCAGATCGACCGCGATGATTTTATCAAAGAGCTCCACAGGGTATTCATGGACCTTCCCTCCCTGTTCATCCACACCTGCATTATTGAACAGAACATCGATTTTACCGTACGTGTCCTTCAAATACCCGGCAAAATTCTTCACGCTCTCTTCGCTGGATACATCGAGGTGATACGCTTCTGCCGTTCCGCCCTCAGACTTGATATGTTCAGCCGTCTTCCTCACCTGCACTTCATCCACATCTGCGCAGATGACGACAGCCCCTTCTTCTGCAAAAACATTGGCAGTGGCTTCCCCGATTCCGGTTGCCGCCCCTGTGATCACGGTAATTTTCTGATTCAGTCTTCCCATTTTTGAAAAGCCTCCTATATGGTTAGTCATATAGAGGGTTTATCCTGGTTTGTGAAAGACTAAACATAACAGCATTTATGAAGGTTTAGAAAACGGTTCCTGCCTCCCTCCATACTAAATCTCCACCATGCAGGGGGGCAGGAACAATAAATTAATAGAAGTATATAAAGTGGCAATCCTATTTTATTTAGAGGGGATACTTGTCTACATGTACCGGGATTTACATGTAGACCGCATACAGTTTATTGTAGAAATTCATGAAGTTTACGGGGAATAATTGTACAAAATGAATTACCTATTTTCCTTACCAAAATGGATATTCATTTCTTCCAGCAGTTGATAGAAAGATACGTCACTCATGGAGTTCAATCTTTGTTTCACATTTGGAAACTTCAAATGCCGGGTCGTATGATTGGGGACAATGATACATGTTAAACCAGCCTCAACAGCAGCCAATGCTCCATTTGCAGAATCTTCAAAGGCAATGCACTCTGACGGCGTAACACCTAAGTCTTCTGCAGCCAACTGATATAAAGCAGGATCCGGCTTTACGAATTCCACATCGTCTGCCGTTCGTATGGTTTCAAAATAATCAATCAGATCAAGGTTCGTTAAATGTTCCGAAACCCACTTTCTGTTAGAGCTTGATGCCAGTCCAATCCTTAGTCCTTCGGCTTTCGCGTCCTTCAAGTATTCAAGAACCCCCGGCCGTGCCTCGAGTACGCGTACCCGTTCTGAAAATTTCTTGTGGTTTTGGGCTTTTAAAAGCTCACGGTCTACTTTCACCGAGGCAAGCTCCCTTTCTAATAGATCAAAGATGGTGAAGTTGCTCTTTGTTCCGATATGTTCAATCCAATCTCCAAAAGGAAATTCGATACCATGGTCATTAAACATTTCCTCAAAAATTTCCACATGAAGGGTTTCCGTATCTAAGATCAATCCATCAAAATCAAAAATAACTGCTTTATACATTCCCTTCACCCTCTTTCATTCATTTTGGTCTATAATATGCTCCAAACTCAATTTCACCCGTTCCGCAATTAAATAGTATTTCGAGTAATGGACGGGGGCATCATTTTCACCAAAGATCACTTTATCAACCGACACGAGCAACTGTAAGCTATTCACCTTTAAGTGTCTTTGCAGTTCTTCATCAGGATGAACAAACTCCAAGTTCTTATTTACTCTTTTAAACTTTATTCCATAATCATCATGGATGATGGCGAAGGTTGAACTTTCAGGAGTAATTTTTTCTTCGATGCCAGGATAAAGGTCTGTCGGTAAATACGCAAAGTCCAGACTTAACTCCTGGTCATTGCGATAAACTTTTCTAACCAGTTCAATATATTCATCGTATTGATTTTCGAAGATCCTGTCTAATTCCTCATTACTTTCCACTCTCTGGATAGAAATGATATCTTTCGTGATGATATCATTATCGGTGGTCAGTCCTTCTGAAAAACCTTGCAAATCCAACAAATGAATTTCTTTTCTTGGAGCACTTACAAATGTTCCTTTACCTCTGACAATTTTCAGCGTGCCTTCCTCCACTAATTCCTTGATGGCACGTCTGATGGATATCCGGCTGGCATTAAACAAATCTCCCAGCTCTTTTTCAGTAGGGATCCGATCCCCTTCTTTTAATCCATGGTTATCAATATATTGTTTAAGGCCAGTCATGATTTCTTCATATAAATAAAGCTGATCTCGATTTAGATTATCTTTTTCCATTGTCAACGCCTCAATATCTCAATTTTACAATAATTATACATGAACCTCTGTTGAAATAAAATGAATTACATCTTTGCAGGGTAGCCGAATCCGCCGTACACCTGACATGTCTTTTCTGCTGAGAAGGTCCCTTTTTCAATTGCCTTTTCGATGTCGTTGTTTTTCACATATTCAGTTAGAAAGCCGGCAATCAAACTGTCTCCTGCACCCATCGTATCGACCACTTCTATGCTTCGTAATGTTTGTTTGTAAATGGTCTGGTTATGAACAAATACAGCAGGCTCTCCTCCACGTGTCAACCCTATAATATCAAAGTTAAACGGGGCCAGGCTTTCAACAAATTCATTCAGTTCTGCTTGGGATAGTTCTGCAGCCGAGAAGAAAGCATAGGACACATATGGAGCAATGGATGCGATGTATTCCAGATCTTTCCGATTTGAAAAATCATACGAAACCTTAATTTCTTTCGCAATCTTAGCCAGCTCACTTTCCATGGAGGAATAGCAGCTCACATGACATAGGTCGAATTGTTTAAGGTAGTCCACTTCTTCCTGAATAAGTTGGATTTTAAAGCGATGTTGGACAGTGTCTTTAGGACCGCCAATAAATACTCTGTCGTTCTCTTCTGTAAGCGCCACTTTCGGCTGGCCGGTAATGCCGATAGCATCCCGTGAGAACCGGAAGTCTACTCCCTCTTCTTGCAGGGCCGCCTTTATATGGTCAGCAGGTCCATCCGTAGCAAAGATACCAATGTAAGCAACCGTGCTTGCGCCATTGCGTTTGGCATTTACAGCCACATTCACACAATTCCCCCCAGGAAAATATTCGTTACGATCCAAATAGCAGTCTACAACATTGTCACCAATCGTAATTAGGTTCATAGGTTTCTATCCTTTCACCGAGCCTTCAGATAAGCCTCGTACTAAATATTTTTGTAGAACAATCAATAGAATCACCATCGGTACTGATGCAATCACCATTCCAGATAATAAGACACCCCAATCGGTTCTCAAAGCATCTCTGAAGACCATCAATCCGGATGGGATCGTTTTCAATTCACTGGAATTGATAAATACCGTCGCAAACAGAAATTCATTCCATGCATAAAATGCGTTGATAATAACGGAAGTAATGACGATCGGGATGGACATAGGCAAGTAGATTCTCCAATAGATCCCAAACTCACTGCATCCATCGATTAAAGCAGATTCTGATAGCTCTTTTGGTACTGTGATAAAGAAAGCGCGGATGAGGATAATCGTAAGAGGAAGTCTATAAGCCACATACGTTAAGATTAACGCCCATCTCGTATCGATTAAGTTAAAGAATGTTAGAATTTCAAACAAAGGAATGAGAGCAACCTCTGGATTCATCATTAAACCGCCAATGATGAATAGAAGAGCCGCATCAATCCAGCGATTACGGTGCCGGGCCAGGACAAAGGCAGCCATCGTCCCTGACATCACCGTAAGGAGGATTGAAAAGCCAGTAACGTAAGCACTATTCAAGAAATAGTTTTGAATCCCTTTTTCCCAGGCCAATGCATAATTTTCAAAATGCCATTCACTCGGAAGTGCCCAAACGTTTGAATAAATTTCCTGATAACTTTTAAAAGAAGAGATAAACATCCAAAAAAGCGGGTATAGAATCATCAAGGCGAAAATCAATAATCCAAGAAAAACGATATTTCTCGATATACGCGTTTTGAGCGGCATGTAGTTTCTTTGAGGAGCAGGTAAAAGTGTTTTTTCGGTTGTAAGATTTTCCAGTTTCACCTTCTTCAATCCTCCTTTCCAGTTTTAGACACTTTGATTTGGACTAATGCAAAGATTGCTGACAATAAAAACATCAGTGTTGCGATTGAAGAAGCATAACCCATATTGTCCTTGAAAAATCCATTTTGATACATATGGACGGCTAGTGTCATCGAACCGTTGCCAGGTCCGCCATTGGTTAAAATATAGGGTTCATTAAAGACCAGGATGGAACCAGTGACTGTAATCAACAGATTGACAAACATGGTTTCCTTTACTTGGGGTAGTGTAATATGAAAGAACTGACGGATCTTCCCGGCACCATCTATGTGGGAGGCTTCATACAATTCAGCAGGGATTTTTTGAATAGCGACAATGAACAGCATCGTGATTAAGCCGATACTCTGCCATTGTGACATGGCAATGACACTGTAGATCGCAGTCGTCGAATTACCAAGCCAGGGTTTTGCAAGATCACCGAGTCCGATTAACTCCAGAAAGCTGTTTAACAAACCGATTTGCGGGTTGTATACAAAGCCAAATAACAGAGCGATGACCGAAATGGAGATCATGACAGGGATAAAATAAATGACCCTCAGTGCTGGAGCGACTCTCCGAAACAACTTATCTTCTAGAATACTAGCCAGTATCAAGGCAAAGAATATCTGAAAGATCACCGATATCGCTCCATATTTCAGGTTATTTAAGAATGCTATCCCGATCACTTCATCCCGAAATAATTCTTTTATATTGCTTAAACCTACAAACTCTTTTGAATCTGAAAACACATTGAAATCAAAGAAGCTGTTATAAAAGTTTTGAATGAGTGGTATGTAAATGAAAATACCTAAAAATAGGACGGTTGGCAGAAGGAACAAAATTGGCGTTAAAGACATTTTTTTAAAATTCAAGCGTGTCACCCACTTTCATGTTAATGAGAAAGCCCCGACACCCGAATGTCAGGGCCCTCCCTTTTACTCACTCATTTTCGCTGCTTCTTTTTGAACCTCTTTCATAATATCTTCTGGTGTTTTTTGTTTCGTTGCCAGTTCCTGACCGCCACGCATGAAGATATCTGCAATCGTAATATCAACCGCATTATCAAACCATGGTGCTGTATTGGATGCATCTAACACAATTTGATACGCTTCATAGCTGGTAGGACTCGTGTTTTCTTCAGTGACGCCATTTTTCACGGCATTTAATTGGCCGTCTGCTTTCGTGAATTCCTGAGCTGTTTCCTCGGAAGTCAAGAATTTCAGGAATTCAACCGCTTCTTCAGGAGCATCCTTGCTAAGCATCCAGCCTTCAGGAGCACCGGTCAGGGAATCCGCCCGTCCTTCTCCATCCGTTACTTCAGGGAAGTTGAAGAAACCAATTTCTACATCCCCAATCTCTTGAACCAACCCTACTTCAGCAAACTGCATATAAAGAACAGGCACTTCTCCAGCGGCAAACATATTTCGTGCTGCTTCGTGATCAATGGCGGTAGAGACTTCTCCCATATAACCCGTCAGCTCTTGGAACATCTCCAACCCTTTAATATATCCTTCATCTGTAAAAGGGGAAGTACTCTCCAGCTTATAGTCTGCCTCGCGGACTTCAGGATCCACAACGCGGTCAAAGATCGTACCCATATAGTGAGAAATTGCCCAGGCATTTGTTAACCCTTCGACAAGAGGAGTTTCATAGCCAGCTGACTTTAATTGATCCAATGCTTTAAGCATCTCATCGTAAGTCTTTGGAACCTCAATATTATGTTTTTCAAAGATCTGTTTGTTATAGAAGAAGGCTTTTCCATCTACTGTGAAAGGAATTCCATATGTTTTATCATCAAAGGTAAACCCTTGATACTGGGATTCAAGAATATTTCCGCTCCATTCTTGGTCTTCACTAATGATGTCATCCAGCTCTTTTATCCGGCCGGAGCTGACCAGATTTTCAGCAAAGGAGTCTGACCATGAAGAGAAAATATCAGGCAGGCCATCGTTTGATACTAAAACTCTTACCTTTTCTTTATAAGAGTCATTCAAAACAGAATCGACATTTATGGTGACACCAGGATGCGATTCTTCAAACTCTTTGATTTTCTCATCATAGAATGATTTTCTGGGCTCATTTGGCCAACGGTGAAAGAAATCAATAACGACTTCCCCTTCTTTAGATGCGGAACTTGAGTCAGATGAGTTACACCCTGCCAGAAGACTGGCAGCGGTAAAGCCTGCTAGAAGAAAGCTCAACATTTTTTTCACTAATATCCCCTCATCCATACCGTTATTTTTTTAATAGATTTTACACCAAGTGAATGACAATTAATACTCCATTTTCCACATGTATCTTCTAACAGACAGCGGGTGACCTGTGTGCTCTGCCAAACCATCTGCATACAGGCGCATGACAGGACCTGCCAAGGCTGGACCAAAATACTCTTTCAAATCATCATCCACACCGCTGTAATCGAATTTGCTGACGTCTACCACTTCTACTTTCTCACTGTATTTTGTGACGAAATCCAGCGCACGCTGATCCAAAGGCTTACTAGGACCCTCACCGACAATCAGCAGGAATGGAACATCATAATCCGTGATTTCAAACGGACCGTGGAAGTATTCACCTGAATGAATCGCATTTGAATTGATCCATAACATTTCCATCAACAGGCAGCTGGTGAACGAGTATGCATGATGGATATACGCGCCGCTTGCCATCGTATAAATGGTTTTCTCTCTCTTATTCCGCTTACCGAATTCAAAAGCCGCATCTTTATGCTTCTCCTGATTCGTTTCGATTAATCCTTCAAGATTGCTTAACTGATCAATTCCTCTATCATACTTTTCGTCACCTGTAAGGGTTTTTAACAATTTGAAAATAAATGTGTAATAAATACCGATTTCACCATCAATGGCATCTGATCCATCTTTGTAATTATAGTGAAGGACATATTCTGCTTCTTTGCAAAGCGGGGATTCTGTATCCATCGAGATGGCAACAGTCAAGGCACCTATATTTCTAGCATATGTAGCTGCTTTAACTGTTTCCGGTGTTGTTCCAGAGTGAGAACGCAAGATAACCAGACTGTTTTCATTTAACCCTTTAGGTTCGGAATGGACAAATTCGTTAGAAGTATAAACGAAGCTTGGTTTTCCAGTATCTTTCGTAACGAAGTAGTCGCCAAACGATAAGGACGCCATGGATCCGCCGCAGGCTACGAAAAATACATTTTGAATATTTTTCTTCTCAATTGCGTTAATGGCATTTTGAATTTGATTTACATGCTCTTGTTTCATTCCCTCCTTTCCATTGTTTTTGATTGCTGATTGAGATAATGAATGTGTCATGAAAAGCACCTCCGAGATTTTATGATGTTATGTGACATCATATTGATAATTATAATACGTCATATGACGTTATATGTAAACAGTTTATTTAAAATTTTCATACTATTTTCAATATACAAATTACGACATGTTTTTCAGTTATGTTTTATGTAATACAAAAAGAGCCGGCTTAGCAGTATGACGGATAACTGATAAACCAACTCTTTTTTTAAAGCTTTTTAAACGGGAGAATGTGACCGGCAACCCCCCTCTAAAAATGGGCCACATCACCTGTCCCCTCTTCCCGCTGCCCTATGTTAATATATGGAATATAATAATATTCAATTTATTCGTAGTGTGTAAGGATATAAACTCAAAAAAACTACTGAATGACTAACAATTTCAATATATAAAATATAGGAAGTGCTGAAGATGTTACATGAATTAAAGTCGGATTGTAAAAATTGCTTTGGGTTATGCTGCGTGGCGTTACCTTATGGAAAATCTGCTGATTTCCCTTTGAACAAAGATGGTGGAGAGCCTTGCAGAAATTTATGTTCAGACAACTTGTGTGCTATACACGGCCAATTGAGGGAAAAAGGCTTCCGTGGTTGTGTATCTTATGAGTGTTTCGGTGCTGGCCAGCATGTTTCCCAGTCTATTTATAACGGAAGGGATTGGCGTGAAGATGCTGAACAAGCAGAAGAAATGCTTGCTGTTTATCCTATTGTCCAGCAGCTGCATGAAATGCTCTGGTATCTCCAGCAAGCCTTAAATCTAAAAGAAACTCAATCGATTCAATCCAGCCTTCAAATAAGTTACGAAGAAACGATGGAGCTAACCATAAAAAATCCAAAGGAAATGATAGAAATAGATGTTCCTGCACATAGAAGCAAAGTCAATGCACTATTAATAGAGACTAGCAAACTATATAGAAGCGACCTGAATCATAAAGTTAAGAGGATTAGAATCAAGAAAGATAGAGACTTATTGGGAGCGAATCTAAAAGGATTAAACCTTCAAGGTGAAGATTTTCGCGGAAAATTAATGATTGGTGCAAACTTAAGAAATAGTGATGTAAAGAAGGCTGACTTTATCGGTGCCGACCTTAGAGATGCCGATTTACGCGGTGCTGACCTAACAGATACGCTCTTCCTGACACAATCACAAGTCAATTCAGCAATCGGCGATATTCATACTAAACTTCCGGATTACTTGGATAAGCCACGGCATTGGTTGGGGTAGAACATATCATTAGGAACAAATATGGCCAGGAAATATCCTGGCCTAAAACCAATTGCAGAGAAAAGCTCTCCAATGAGCTTCCATAAAGTAACCTATAAGAATCCCATCACTTTATTTCTCTGATTGCGTTGATTGCCCCCATTTTTGTACAAACAGCTGCCCCCACGCGATTACTGATGGAAATGATGCTCTTTAATTCAGTGAAATTCTCCACGAGTACTTTCGGATCCTGAGAGTGATTGAATTGATACAGAGCCGCTCCAACAAATGCATCCCCTGCCCCTGTCGAATCGACGGAATGAACGGGGATGCTTGGGACAATACACGACTCTTTTCCGTTTGAAATCAGGGTTCCATCTTTCCCCAAGGTGACGGCTACGGTACTCGCTCCCAGCGTATGAAGACATTCAACTCCATCTGATAGCTGTGTGAATCCAGATATAATCTTACATTCCTCTTCGCTTACTTTGACGAAGTCAGCTTGACTTATGCAATGTTCGGCCAGCGCCACAAAGTCCCCTTCTCTCCCTTTCCACAGATCCTTTCGAAAGTTCGGATCAAAGGAGATGAATTTGCCTGCTTCTTTGACCGTTTGAATGAAGGATACGTATGCCGACTTGAAGGGATCTTCCAGTAAGGCAGTTGCGGAACCGAAGTGAATGATCGAAGATTCCCTCCAGTCGCTTTCATGAAGCTCTTTGAGGCTCAGCTGGGCATCAGCCCCCCTATTAAACACAAAATCTCTTTCCCCATCCCCTTTCAATGACACAAACGCCAATGTCGTAGGATGATCATCATCTAGAAGAATGGATGATTCATCGATGGCAAGATCTTTCATGGTCTGTATCAAGAAATGGCCGAACGGATCATTTCCAACCTTACTCAGGAATCTGGCGCTCCCCCCAAGTGTGGAAATGGCGGCGCACACATTGGCTGGAGCCCCTCCTGCTTGCTTTGAAAAGGATTGTCCCTGAACCAGGTCGGTATCGATATCGGTACAAAAGAAATCGATGAGCAATTCACCAATGCACAGGATCGATGGTTCATTCATGTTATCAAACTCCCTTTCCCCATATAGAGGATAGTTTGGTAATCGAGATCTCTTCAACCATGGCCCCGCCCCCAAGTGCAGAAAGGGAAAGGGTGCACTTTGTTTGCTTCGGGAAAATCAAGTTGGTCAATGCCTTCCTGCCCCCTTGTGCGAATACCTCCAGGGAAGAAGCGTCCAGGAATAGCTGAAGGATGAGTGTATCGTCCAGTAAATCCACAGAGACCTCGGAGATTCCAGAAAAGGAATCCGAAAACCCGCTTTTCCCTGATTGAGTCCGATCGACCGATAACATGCCGGTGAATCGATTATAATTCACACTGGTTAATTCATCTGTTGAATGATTGATAACCAGCTCGAACTCTTGTGCATCTTCAAACGTTACAGAAAGATTCACTTCCACTAATTCATGATTTACATCGATCGAGTACCCTTTTTCTGTCAATCCAATTACCTTGAAGATCTGCGGTTCTTTTCTGATTTCATTTATCTCGGATACAGGTTTTTGTAAAAGCTGAATACCCTCTGCAGTTGAGATCAAGTTCAGCTCTCGAGGCAGCGTCATGGCTCCTCTCCATGACTCAGTCGGGACATGGTTTGCATATCTCCAGTTGTTCATCCATCCAAGGTAAATGCGTCTGCCGTCCTTTTCAGGGATATCGGACCAGCTCACTCCGGCATAATTGTCCCTTCCGTGATCAAGCCAGAAAATGGTGTCCCCATCATAGCTATTGATAAACGTCTTGCCGTCAAAATCTCCAACAAAGTACTGGGTCCTTGAACCTTCCTTATGATGAGGGTTATCACCGATACTCACCAGCATCACCCATCTCACATGATCGGGATTTCCGTCGACCATAAGTGGAAACAGGTCGGGGCATTCCCATACCCCTGTATGGGCCCCTTCGCCCTGACCAAATTCACTCGCGAACTCCCAGTCAATCAAGTTAGGGGACGTATAAATCGTAATCGTTTGACCCGTCGCCAGCACCATTACCCAACGTTCAGATTCTTCGTGCCAGAATACCTTTGGATCCCGGTAATCGGTAATGTCTTCATCTGAGAGGACAGGATTACCTTTGTATGTTTCCCACGTCCTGCCCTTATCACGGCTAAACGCAAGGCTTTGTCTCTGTCTCGGTCGATCGGAATCCGGATAGGTGTCCGCATTTGTATAAATGGCTACCAGCCCCCCGTTCCCTTCTTCAAAGAAACCTGAGGTATTCTTCCAATCGACCACCGCACTACCGGAGAAAATAGCACCATGCTCATCAGGATACAGGGCGACCGGCAGCTCCTCCCAATGAATCAGATCGCGACTCACCGCATGCCCCCAGTGCATCGGACCCCACGTAGTCCCATGAGGATGATATTGAAAGAAGAGATGATATTCCCCTTCAAAATAGACCATCCCATTGGGATCATTCAGCCACTTTTCCTTTGGGGAAAAATGAAATTGTGGACGATGGGTTTCTGAATATAAAGTAGTTTTTTCTTGATAATCGTTTGTCATATGAATCCTCCTTTTCATTCAAAAGGCTGTACGATTGCCTAAGCAAGGTACAGCCTGAATATGTTATTGGTTTCGATCATATCCATCCTGTTTGATTTTCAGCCATTCCTGCAATCCGAGACGATCAAGTTCTTTTAAATAATCTGCCCATTCTTCATCTGCTTTCCCATTTGTGATCCATTCTGCTTTTTTACGCTTCACATAAGCAAGCAAATCGGTTTCGATCTTTGAAAGCTTATCTAATTCTTCAAGAGAGAAAAATACTCGCGGGTAGATGTTTTCCGCCTTCATATCCGGTACCATGACATCCTTCATAAGCCCCAGTCTCCAGGCAGCATCATCCGGTTTCGTCGTCACGGTTCCATAATATTCGTCCAGGATTGCCAGCGGACCGCCGACCGATGTTTTTTCCCTAAGCTCTACAGGCGCCGTTCCTTTTAATGGAAGGTGCTTTAATGAATTGCTTGCAGTATCCATCTCAAAGATATTTTGCTGCTTGTCATCGCCGTAGGTTCCCCAGTTATTTTGAACCGATTGAAGCGGACTATAAAATTGATCAATCCATTTCGCCGTCAATTCAAGGTTCTTGTTAGCACTCGTGATGACCATTCGGTTCCGGTCAAATCCCATTCCGTTCGTTCTTGTTACATTCTTCGTTCCATCAGGTCCCTCAAGCGCAGGCATCAGATCGTATTTATCGTTCATACCCGTGATGTTTGCTTTATCCCACGTGAAGTACAAGCCGTAACGTCCTTCTTTTCCTTTCGACAGGTAGGTGTTCCAATCTTGTTCAAAGGCTTCTACATCGATTAAATCTTCCTTGTATAACTCATTCAAATAATTGATGGCATCCTTATACCCTTCATCGGCTGCCGTCAGTTTTACCTCCCCATCATTTGTAACGACGGTGTGATCCCAGTTTTCCCCCAGTCCGAATGATCCGAACAAGAAGGAGACATCTTCCCCTCCATGATTAATGATGAAGGACATCGGGATTTCATCCGCCTCTCCGTTTCCGTTTGGATCCTGTGTCTTGAATGCCTTAAGGACTTCTTTCAGATCATCTGTTGTTTTAGGCATTTCAAGGCCCAATTTATTTAGCCACTCTACATTTATCCAAGGGAAGTCATCGACGGAGTGGATGCTCTCTTTTCCTGAACCAAGTTCTTCAATCCAAGGGAAGGAGTAAATATGTCCATCGGGAGCTGTCATCATCGCACGATATTCAGGCGCGTCTTCCAAGACTTTTTTCAGATTGGGCATATGCTCATCAATCAAATCCTCAACAGGGACAATCGCTCCATCCTTTGCAAGCTTTAACAGCTCATAATCACTGTAGCCCGCATTCATGATTGCGTCTGGAAGTTCTCCGCTGGCGACGGCCAGGTTCCGTTTTTCATTGAAGGTTTCTCCTGCTGTATAATTGGTCCAGTCGATTTTCACACCCGTTTCTTCCTGGAGTCTTTTGAAGATCAGCTTTTCATTTGGATCGTCAGGAGCAAGCGGTGAACTAGATGTCATCATCTTAAGAGTCACCTGTTCTTCCAAAGGGAATTTCACATTTTCTAATTCATAATTCTCAGAAGAAGCACTTTCACTATTGTTGCTGCAGCCTGCTGCAAGCAGCATACCTGACATCAGAAGCGCCGACATTTTATTGATCTTTTTACCCATTTTCAAACCCCCATTGTTTTAAAGTAGATTATTTTAAAGATCCCACCATAACACCTTTTTCAAAGTATTTCTGGAAGAATGGATACATAATGATCAGTGGCAGGCTAGCTAAGACGATAGATGAATACTTGATCATTTCTGATATTCTTTGAAGTTCCGCGGCCGCCTGCTGATCCGCGATCATTCCCGGCTGTACCTCATTCTGGATGAGGATCGAGCGCATGACGAGCTGTAACGGGTACAAGTCCCGGTCCTCAAGATAGATCATCGCATCGAAATATGAATTCCACTGCCCGATGAACGCATACAGCGCGATGACAAAGATAATCGGCTTTGACAAAGGAAACACAATGTTTAGGAATATCCTGAATTCCGATGCTCCGTCAATCCTGGCAGCTTCCTTCAACTCATTCGGAATCGACTTGAAATAGGTTCTCGCAAGGATGATGAACCACACATTGATGGCATTAGGAATGATGATCGCCCAAATCGTGTTCAGCATGCCTAAGTCCTTCACTACCATATACGTAGGGATTAAGCCCCCGTTGAAAAACATTGTGATAAGAAAAAACACCATGATGAATTTCCGGCCTACAAGTCCTTCAGCGGAGAGTGAATACCCTGCAAAGACGCAAACAAGCACGGTGACGAGTGTGAACCCGACAGAGTAGAGAATAGAATTAATGAATCCTTTGACAATGGTCCCATCCTCAAAGATCCGTTTATACCCTTCAAAAGTCCAATCCGAGCCGCTTATGAATAAACCTTTTTTGACCAGCACATTCGGCTCAAGAACCGAGGATAGAAGGACATAGATCAACGGAAAAAGAACAATGACGACAATTCCCCCAAGCAGGATTTTGTTGATGAATAGAATGATTTTATCTGACCTGGTGTATTGATACACTTCGTCTCCTCCTTTCTATAAAAGACCTTCGCCTTCGTTTAATTTCTTTACCACCCGGTTGACGAAAACCAGCAAGATGACATTGATGACAGCATTGAACAATCCCACTGCCGTAGCGAATGAATAGTCTCCAGCCTGTAATCCCCGCTTGTATACATAAGTCGAAATAATTTCCGAGGTTGGCAGGTTCATAGACGTTTGTAACAGGTAGGCTTTCTCAAAACCAATGGCCATGATGCCCCCGGCAGCCAGGATGAATAATACTGCCATCACAGGCTTCAGCGTCGGAAGGTCGATATGCCAAATGCGCTGCAGAAGTGACGCACCATCCACGGTTGCAGCATCATGAAGCTGGGGATCCACATTGGCGAGTGCCGCAACATAAATGATGGAGGCCCATCCTGCGCCCTGCCAAACCCCTGACCAGATATAGATGCTTCTGAAAGCATCGGGATCCGACATAAATGAAATTGGTTTATCCGTAAAAACCGACAACATCGCGTTAATAGGACCCGTAGGTGACAGAAACAGAAAAATCATTCCTGAGATGACGACGACTGAAATAAAGTGTGGTGCATAAAGGATGAGTTGAATATTCTTCTTCACCCCTGCTTTTCGGAGCTGATTCAACATGAGTGCGAGTATGATCGGTATGGGAAACCCGATCAGGAGCTCGAAGGAACTCAATTTAAGAGTATTGATCAGGATATCCATGAAATTTGGAGACGATAAAAAGTCGGTAAAGTGCTTGAGTCCAACCCACTCACTGCCATTGATGCCCCTGATGGGACTGAAATCCTTAAAGGCAATAGATGCACCGTACATAGGAACATACTTGAAGATGATTGTAAGAATGATAGCCGGTGCAAGAAACAAATAGAGAATATAGTTTTTCTTCATGTAGTGGAGCTTGGTTTTGAGTTTCGTATTTTTCTTTGTTTCAGATATGACTTGTGTATCTGCTTTGGCAAGCTCTTGCAATCTTTTGACCCCCTTTATAAAATCAAGTTGTTTAGAAGAACTACCCTGTCCACTAAGGTGAGGCTGTCTGTTGATTTCACTTTACAAGAATAACAGGATGAAAACGTTTACTTTTTTTGGGTAAGACAGTTTAATTTTTTTGGGAGTTTACCGCACAAAAAAACCTCTGGCATCTGCCAAAGGTTCCTATTCCAGATCATTCAGTTCATCATTAATCTTTTTAACCGCCTCTTCCGCCGATGTTCGAACATCCTTTCCTCCAATTCCCACGTCTTCAAAAAGAGTTTTGACTGCATCACTTACGACTGGATAAGCAGGGGTAATCGGTCTATTCCTGGAGTACTTTTGTGCCTGTTCCACAAAAATATTTTTTGGATACTCACTGAACTCGGGAAAGGCTTCTGCAACAGAATAGCGTGCTGGAACATCCCCGGTAATCTCTACATATTTCTTTGCTCCTTCAAAGCTTGTGATATATCGGACGAACTCCCAGGCTTCATCGGGATAGTCGGTTTCAGAGGAAATACCGAGGGCCCATCCTCCGTTTGGGACCGCCTGCTGGCTCCCTTTTGGCAGGGCGGTAATCCCGAAATCCTCACCCAGCCGAAAATCAGGATTCATCGTACTGAGACTCTCCAGCATCCAGGAACCCAGGACGGTCATACCGAGCTTATTGGTCTCCAATGCTTCCTGGGGAAGTTCGACCTTGGCCACCCGGTATTTCTGGTATAGATCCTGATAAAACTGTAGAGCTCGCAGTGACGCAGGAGAATTCAAATACCCACTCGCTGTCTGATTGCTTTGATCTAATACACCTCCTCCAAATTGCCAAAGGATAGGCATCTTGAAGTAAGAAGGCGACTCCCCATCCGGGAATCCCTGAGCTGGGTCGATTCCTGTGATCTCAGGGGATAAAGCAGAAATTTTCTTAGCTGCTTCCAGAACCTCGTCCCACGTCATTGGATCATGTGGATTTCTGGAAGGGAGGGGCACCCCTGCTTTTTCAAACAAATGAATATTGTAAAAAAGGGCGACACTAGATTCTGCAATAGGAGATAAGTAGATTTCGTCCTCATATGTGATCCCCTTTAGCGTAGGGGCTGCCAGATCCTCTATGTTGCCTTCTTCCCTCATATAATCGTCGAGGGACATAAGACTGCCCGCACTGGCATAAAGGGCGAGGGTCGGCGTATCGATTGTCAAAACATCAGGGGGGTCTCCAGCTGCCATCTCAGTTCTCAGCTTCAACTCATAATCCCCGTAAGGTACAGGGACCATCTCCACTTCGATTGTGGGATGCTCTTCATTGAAGTCAGCCACCAGCTCTTCATACGCCTGATTTTCAAGTTTTGTCCCACTATTTCTCCAGAATGTCAGGCGGATTTTTGCTTGTTCATCCATTTCCCCGCCAGCCTTCTCCCTGCTGGTTTCCTGGAAGGAAGTGAAATAGAAGATACTGTAGATCCCTGCTGTCAATACGAGTAACGATGCTATTACATAGAGGAGGGTTAATTTATACTTCATCGCACTCCCCCCTCATCCGCAGTCATGGATTTCCGGTAATCAAGCGGCTTTTGCCCAAAGCGCCTCTTAAACACCGTGCTGAAATAACCTGAATTGGAATACCCGACAAGGTGGGCGATTTCGATGATCTTCAGCTGTTCATCCTTCAACAAGGCACGTGCTTTGTCCATCCTGAGATTCACGAGGTAATCACTGAAATTCTGCCCGACCAGTTCTTTGAACATCTCAGATAAATAGGCCGAGTTGATATGAAATTGTTCAGCTAGGGACGTTAATGAAATTTCATTTGCGTAATGCCTGTCCATATATTGTCTTACATTTTCCACGATGGCCGTTCCATTTGGGGAATGACGGGTTTCAGTCACCTTCTCCGTAATGACCCCAGCCAGCTCCAGCAATTCTCCCTTGACCCGTTCACGGGAGGTTAACTCCCATATGCCAAGTTGACAATTCCACATCTTTTTCTTCATATCATCCGAATAAAGATCATACTTTCTTGCTGCTGCCCCCAGCATGAAGAGCACACGGCTTGCTGCAAAGGAATAAGACATCACCGATTGCCGGTGGCATTTGTCAAAGGCAGCCAAAAGATGGTTTTTGAAGGAGGTGAATTCCCCTTGCTCCAAACTGTTGGATAGCTTCCATTCTACATCCTCGGTGAATTCGATGGTTTGTTTACTCATGGTTCCATCTATTAGCTGGGATGTGGCATCAGCTGAACTTTGGCTCCAGGAGAGAAGCGCAGAAATGTAACCAGTCTTTAATTGTGATAAACCCCTGACCATTTTCCCCAGCCCGATGACTGTTTCCAGGTTCAAATAGGCGCTGACACTCTTTTGAAGCTTCTGGACAAAGCCAGGGACTTGATTTTCTCCTGGGTTATGATGGCAAAGGAAATGAATCATGGTCGGGTAGCTCGCGTCGTAGAAGGACGTGATTCCTTCATACTCATAGGATAATTCCCTGCAAAGCATCTTGAATGGAAGAAACAACTCCCTGACCTGTTCTCGTTCACTGCTTCGTATTTCTACGGTAATGAATTGTACGTCAGCGTTCTCACCTGCCAGCATATCAAGCTGCAGCTGACTGAGTCTCTCTTTGGCAATATTCATCCCGGCCCATTCATCCTTCACCAAATGAAGCAGGTATTGTTCCCTCATTTCTTCTGCATGAGCCTGGTTCATTCTGTCCGTTTCCATCATTTTCTGCCTTTCCGCCTTAATTTCGCCACTGCTTTTCCTAAGTGCTGCCGTCAGTTCAACGGGATCAACAGGCTTAAGCAGATAATCCTTCACTCCTCCGACTAAAGAGGAACGTACATACTCGAAATCCGCGTATCCAGACAGGACAATCACCTTGATATCCGTGTACTTAGCCGATAACACTTTCACAAGCTGCATCCCGTCCATTACCGGCATTCTAACATCGGTCAGGACCAGATCGGGCTTCACCTCTTCAATGACCTGCAGCGCTTCATTGCCATTCGCAGCTTCACCGGCAATAACAAAGCCCTCCTCTTCCCAATCCACTTTCCACTTCAGCCCTTTTCGAATTTGAATTTCATCATCGACCAGAATCACCTTCAGCATGATGATCCCCCTCTCCACTTTTTATGCACAAGGAAATGGTTGTGCCTTGATTCTCTTCAGATGTAATGTGATAGGTAAAATTCTCTCCGTAATACAGCTTCAAACGCCCCAGGACATTTTTAAGTCCGATGCTGCGTCCTTTGCTTACCCATACAGCCCGCGATTCGTGACCGCCCAGGTCTCGCTTCAATTCCTTCACAATGGACTCAGGAATTCCAATTCCATTGTCCTCGATCTTTATCTCCACCCAGTCATCCACTTTCTTGGTCGAGATACGAAGAACTGCCTCCGTCTTTTCTATGAAGCTGTATTTCACAGAATTCTCCACGAGAGGCTGGATGACAAACTTTATGATTGGGAGCGCAGAAGCTTTTGGATCTTCCTCAATGGAAACTGAAAGGGCCTCTTCATATCGCAGCTTCAGAATTTCCAAAAACCTCCGTATATAGGTCATCTCTTCACCGAGGGTTACCGTATCCGATTCCGTGTTAAGGGAATATCTCATGATTCTCCCTAAATGAATCGTCACATCGATCACCTCTTTGTTCTTCCCTTGAGCTGCAAGCCCGCCGATGGTCTCCAGGGTATTATTGAGGAAATGAGGGTTGATCTGCAGCAGCAGCGCTTTGTACTCCGCATCCCTCCTGCGTATATTGGCTTCATATTCCGTTTCAATCAGGGTGTCCAAACGGTTGGTCGTCTGGCCGAACACATCCACCACATAGCCAATTTCATCATTTGCTGTCTTAATGAAAGGGATCAATTGCTTGGCTTTCTTAAAATCTCCCGTTTCAACCAGCTTCATGGCACCGGTCAATTTCCCTAAAGGTTTTACAATCGTTGAAGAAAGCAGATAAGACGCCATAATCGTCAATAAGAATATCCAGCCGCTTGTCAAAAGAAGGTTCTTCTGAAGCTCATTGATCCGGGAGAACAATTCGGACTTGGTAATTTCGCTGACCAGTATCCATTCCCCGACCCTTGCCTTCTGATAGAAAAGCATATACTCTTCCTTCTCGAAAGGGACCTCTATTAATCCTGACTTTTTGGGCTCTGTCTTTATGGTGTTTAAACTTTCTTTTAATACCTTCTCAGGTGTATCAATACTCCCGGTCAGCACATTTCTGCCGTGCCTGTCCAGGAGATAGACTCTCCCTTTCTCCCCCAGCTTGATCTTGCTTAATGCTTTCTCAAGGAGGGACGATGGAAAGTTCACTTTGATGACCCCGGATAAATCAAGCGTGTTGATATCAAAGAGGGGAAGAAGGTAACTGTTCACGTGATCAGCCATCAAATCATTATGTGACCGGAGCCAGCGCTGATCGTTTTTATAGAAATCATCGAACCATATCGTTTTTTCTAGCGGAGGAAGATTTCCCGCAGTCCCCGTCCCATCGTTGAGAAAAACCGATACAGACATCGATTTGGAATTGTTGATCATCATGGAAGATAATTCTGCCTTCAACTGGTTCTTCATCAGGAGACGTTCGGCACTCCCTGCCTCCCTGTCATTCTCCTCAGACTTAATCCATTCCTGAGTGGTAGGGTTCACCAGTACTTGCTTTCCTAAATCCTCTGCCTGTGACGTGATCGAATCAATATACAACGAATACTGCTCCATCATTTCAATCGTCGAACTTGTCGTGCGTTCTTCCATGATAGACGTAAACCAGTTGGGAATTAAGATTGATAGAACTAGAAATGGAAAGGTCAGCAGCAAAGTGAAAATCATAAATAATCGGTTGCGAAGTGAGAAAAACATAGCGCCTCCATGGTAACTGCGTAATTTTATTGTTTGAAAAATAAAACTATTATTTTATTAAAGTTACCATAGAATCAGGTGGGTAAAAAGACTGAAAGAGAGGGAGAGCAGGAAAAATCCCTAATATATCTAGAAGTGTCATAACTAACATAATCCTATGCCCCTGCAAAACTTTAAAGCCCGTCCCAACATACATTAACGCATTAACGCGCGCTGGGACGGGCCTTAAAATAATGCACAAAAAACGGGGCACCCATCCGGGCACCCCGTTCTCCTTCTATCAAACCGATGCATTCTCAGCCTTCAACTTCTCACCTTTCACACCAGCACTGCTCTTAGCACCAGCTTTTCCATCAGCCGTCATTCCTGCCTTAAAGAAATTACTCTTAAAGAACCCAAACGTCAATCCAACCGTGATGACAAACGTGATGGCCATTCCGGTAAAGTAGAATGCCCAGTGTTCAGGATAAACGGACAGGAACGATAGCACGCCGCCCACTCCGACGGATGTCGCTTTCACTCCCTGGGCTGCCAGGTACGCACTTCCAACGGCGCTTCCGATCATCACTGCGATGAACGGGTAGCGGAATCGGAGGTTGATTCCGTAGATGGCCGGTTCCGTTACACCGAGCCATGCTGAAAGGGTTGCTGTCAGGGACACACCTTTCAGCTTCTTGTTTTGCTTAATGATGAAGAACATTGTTAATGCTGCAGCACCCTGTGCAAGTGTGACCGTTTCCCCGATCGGCCATAGTGTAACGTAGCCAAGCGTTCCGGCCATTTGTAAGTTGACACCCAAGAAGATGTGATGCATCCCTGTGATCACAAGCGGACCGGAGATGAATCCATACACGGCCCCGGCAATGACAGGCGATACTTCAAAGAGATACAGGATGCCGTCCGTGATCCAGTTCGAACCTGTCATCGTGATCGGTCCGATGACTCCGAACGTCAACAGCCCCGCGAACACCAATGCAAGCGGTGCCACAAAAATCATCTGTAAATTATCCGTGATGACCCTCTTCAATTGCTTTTCAGACCAGGTCAAGATCCATGTGGCAAAAATGACCGGCAGTACCTGACCCTGATACCCGATCTTCGCAATATCCCATCCGAACAGGCTCCAGTATTCAACGTCCCCCGGATTCTCCGCATACGCATAAGCGGACATAAGTGATGGGTGAACTAGTAACAAACCAAGTACGATCCCAAGCAGCGGGCTTCCGCCGAACTTCTTCGCAGCCGACCAGGCGATGAGCACCGGCAGGAATGTAAACGCTGTATTCGCAATCACATTGATAAATTCGGCAAAACCTGTCCAGCCAGTGTGAACGTCAAGCAGTGATTTTTTATCATAGAAGATGCCTGGATTGGCGAGCATATTATTCAGCCCGAGCAATAGACCGGCCGCAACGATCGCCGGCAGGATCGGGATGAAGATATCCGCAAGCACCCTGACACCTTTCTGGATGACATTCCCCTTCTCGGCCACTTCCTTCTTCATATCGTCCTTCGTCACGGCCTCCGCACCGGTTTGCGTGACAAATTCGCTGTAAACCCTTTCAATCATGCCCGGACCAATGATCACCTGGAATTGTCCGCTCGCTGAGAACGTCCCCTTCACAAGTTCATTTGCCTCAAGGGCCTCTAAATCTACCAAACTCTCATCCACAAGCACCAGGCGCAGCCTTGTCACACAATGCGAAGCACTGCTAACGTTCCCGGCGCCGCCTATATTCTTTATAATGTCAGAAACATTTTCCTTAAAGCCCATCACCTTGACCTCCTCGATTAATCGCTTTCATAAAATTTTCAACTTGTTTAAACAAGTTCGTTATAGTACAGTATAAATTGTTATCAATTATTGTCAAGACAATTTTGAAAAAAAGGAGAGTTCAACATGGATATCACAATTACACCGATGAGCCATTTCGGTTCCTATATGGCCCTCACCTTCCAGGAAAGCGAAACGCCTGAGAAAAACGGATTGTACCTGAACTCGGTTCGGGGGAAATCCAAGCAGCATCAAAATGCCCTAAAGATTATCCCGGCCGTGAACGGCACCCCCGTACCATACACATATGAAGCAGACGAATTCCGGATCTCCCTTTCATTCGACGGCGGGGAACTTCATCTCTGCTTCGAAGATTCCGAGCGTATTTTTGTAAAAGGGAGCGGTGACAACGTCGGGCTCATCCTCGACACCCAGCCCGTCTTCAACTTCGAATATAACTATCTATTAGGAAACCCGGGTGAAGAATTCTGCCTGATCAACAGCTACAAGAATCTCACCAAGTACATGATCTTTGCCCCGGACGGCAACGTCTCCCTTCAGCAGAATGTCTTCATGGACACAACCGGGAGCACGGTCGAGGCGGATAATCTGTCCTCTATTCATATTACCCAACTTGAAGGCGCTGGGGACTTCCTATGTGTCATCGAAGACGTGCCGACCAATGGCGGTTTCCCTGAAGAAAGAGAATACTCATTCGAGGCCGCACTCGATAAAAGCACGAATCATTTTCTATCATTCTTGGAAAAACAGCCGGCTGTCCCTGAGGGATATGAACAAACACTGAGAGAAGCCGCGTATCTGAACTGGACCTGCATCGTCAATGAGCAAGGCCTGTTAAAACGAAAAGCGATGTATATGTCGAATGCCAACTTCCCTGGTGTATGGAGCTGGGACAACGCCTTCAACGGACTGGCCCTTGCCGGTGTCGACGATCAGCTCGCTTGGGATCAAATCCAGCTGTTATTCGACCACCAGGACGACAAAGGCCAGATCCCGGGGTCCGTCAGCGACTCGACCATCCGATGGAACTTCTCCAAGCCGCCGGTGCAAGGTTTGTTCGTCCTGAAGATGATGGAAAAGATGACCCTCTCCACCGAACAGCTGGAGACCATTTTTTCACAGATTAAGAGACACGTAGAATTCTATCTTCACTACAAAGACTTCAACCGCGACGGCATCTGCGAATACCATCACGGCAATGACTCCGGCCAGGACAACAGCACCGTGTTCAGGGATGCCGACATCATCGATTCACCCGACCTGACAGCGTTCCTGATCAAGTCGATGGACATGCTCGCAGTCGTAGCAGGAAAACTGGGCCGGTCAGAAGACCAAGCTCACTGGGAAAAAGAAACGGACAGATACACAGAGAAATTCTGCGAATACTTCCTAGTCGACGACCTGCCCGTCGCCCGCTTCACAAGGGACGGCAAAGCGATTGAAAGCGAAGGATATCTGCCGCTGGTTTCCATCATCCTTTCCGATAAACTGCCGGAAGCCGCCCGCAGAAAAATGATCGACACACTGAAGAGCGACCGCTATCTTACCAAATGGGGAATTGCTTCGGAAGCCATCGACAGTCCTCTCTATGAAGAGGATGCCTACTGGCGCGGTCCAATATGGGCCCCGACCACCCTTCTGTTCGTGGAAGCATTTGAAGAATGCGGGGAACATGAACTGGCGAAAGAGGTAGCCTGGAAATTCCTTGACCTTTGCAAGCATGGCGGATTTGCGGAGAACTTCCATGCTGAGACAGGCGAAGGATTACGAGATCTTGCGCACACATGGACCTCGAGTGTGTTTATTCATTTGGCTGGGAAGCTGGCTGGATAGTTAAGGTCTATTTTGAACGTTATTTAGACAAAGAAAACCCCAGAATCTTTTGGTTCTGGGGTTTTCTTTGTCTTATTCCATTCTATCCCCCTTTAACGGAGTGAAGTATTGTATGATCAATTAGCTAGTATTATTCAGAGGCATATTCGCTTATATACAGTGCCGTTATAACTTTTTAGTCAAAGGGAATAATGTACATTCTTTAATTGTATCGCTGTCCGTTAGTACCATTAATAACCTTTCAATTCCAAATCCCCATCCGGAAATAGGAGGCATCCCATATTCCATAGCTGTTAAATAATCTTCATCCATCTCCATAGCTTCTGAATCCCCATTACTTTTTAGAATGGCTTGAGCTTCCAGCCTTTTTCTTTGTTCAACCGGATCAACAAGTTCAGAATAAGCATTAATAATTTCGGCACCATTTACGACTAATTGGAAACGATCGGTAAGAGTTTGATCCTCATCATTCGCTCTGGCGAGTGGGGATAAATCAATAGGGTGCTGAATTAAAAATGTTGGTTTTACAAGTTGAGGCCGGCACGTTTTTTTATACAGTAAATCAATGAAGTTACCTCTCCCTAAAGAATTAATTTCAGTATGATCCAGTTCAATATTTCTTCTTTTCGTTTCCTGGTATAGATCTTTTACATCAGGATAAAGGTTTATATCTATTCCTGTTTCTTTGTGAATTATATCCCTGAAGGAGATCACTTCCCATTCAAGTGAAAAATCAATCGTTTGTCCTTTTAATGTAATCGTTGTGGTATGAAAAGTTTCCCTTAAAATAAACAATACCATCTCGCGCATTAATTTCATTGTATCTTCATAATTCCAGTATGCTGCGTAACCTTCGACCATTGTAAATTCTTGAAGATGTTGAGGGCTTATCCCTTCATTCCTAAAGCATTTTGCCAATTCAAATACTTTCGTAAAACCACCTACGATTAACCTTTTCAAATAAGTTTCCGGAGCAATCCGTAAGTTTAATTCAGTATCTAATGAATGATGATAGGTCCTGAAAGGTTTCGCAATGGCACCTGATGAAGTATGCTGCAACACTGGCGTTTCTACTTCCAGGAATTCTTGGTCTTCAAAAAACCTGCGAATCGCCCGGACCATTTTGCTCCTGGACAGTAATCGATTTTGTGTCTCTTTTGTCATCATTAAATCTAAGTAACGCTGTCTATATCGAAGTTCAATATTGCTTAAGCCGTGCCATTTTTCTGGAAGGCTCCGCAATGCTTTCCCAAGAAAAACATAGCTTTCGATTCGTAATGTTTTTTCTTGCGTCCTGGTAGTATACATTCGACCTGTCACGCCAATAAAATCTCCTATATCTACTACATCATTAAATTGCTTAAACAGCAGCTGACCAACCTCATCCCTTTTTAAAAGTAGTTGTAAACTGCCTTGAATGTTTGAAATGGTTATGAAAATTAATTTGTTGAAGTTTCTAATACTCATGATCCTACCCGCCACTCGGACACCAGAAGTACCGTCTTCAAGCTGAGAGGCTTCAAAAAGTTCATAATTAGTGGAAAACCTTTCTGGGTATACTGAAATTCCATTAGATCTTAATGTCTCTAACTTCTCCATTCTGCCCTCTGTTTGTTCATTACTCATACATATCACTCCATTCTTTTAGTTTTTTATAAATCATTGGATTGTTCCTTTTAAACAACAAAAAAACTCCCACCCCCAAGATTATTCATCTTGAGGACGGGAGTTATATCTCCGTGGTACCACCTCAGTTTATTGATATGTCACCATATCAACCTCTTCGGGTACGGCAATTTTATGTTTGATTATACCCTATCTCTATAACGGGAGATCCCGTCGCCGCATCATTAAGAAAATTCTTAAATCCGCACGAAGCTCCAAGTCTTTTTTCATTAAGATTATTATTACTCCTTTTCACCAGCCGGAGCTCTCTGAAAATAATGAATCAAAATTACTCTTCTCTTCATAGCCAATTGTTTCATATAGAAAATTAAGAATATTTTACAATGAATAAATTGGCAAGTCAAATTCAATGATGAAATTACTATTTGGGGCTAAAGCGCCTTCGCTTTTCTTACTTCCGCTGTGTCTGATCAAAGAAAACAAAATTCCCAGGCGTATGACGCGACTGGGTACGCTCGAACATGACACCATCCGAATTGAAGATATGGCTCGTCACCACCACCACGCTGTTGAAACCATCCAGATTCAAATACGTCTCATCAGCTTCCGTCGTACGTTCCACCACCATCTTCCGCTTGGCGGTGACCGCACGCTGATCAAGTTCCCGGTCCAGATACTCATAAATCGAATCCTCCGCGATCTCGACCGTCAGCCCCTTCACCACATCTTTCCTGAAATAGTTGTGGTCCATGATGACAGGATTTCCTTCAAGGTAACGGACACGCTTCAGATGATACACCTCAACCCCGGCCGGAATCAGGGTAAGCGCATGAAGCTCGTCATCCACCGTCAGCTCCTCAAACACTATCACCTTCGTCTCATGTTTTTTATGATTCCGCCGGGCAAACTCCTTGAACGACTCCGTCTCCCCGAACATATACTCATTCTGCTTGAAATCCTGATAAATGACACGCACACCCTGGCCGTGTTTCGTCTGGACATACCCGTCGCTCACCAGATTCCCGATCGCGCGCCGCACCGTATTCCGCGAGCACTCATACTCCTTTACCAGCGTATTCTCCGAAGGCAGCAGCTGCTGATATTCATACATATTCTGTTCAATTTTATGTTTTAGGTCTTCATAGATTTCTATGTATTTCGTTTTTGGCATGGTTGCCTCCTGTCCTGCACTGTTCTTCTTATTGAGATAGTATCATAAGTTGGCGGGAAGGTGGACCTGAAGCCTGATATTATTATGCTATTTCTTCTCTTCAATCAAGAAGCACGGTGTATGAGTCGCCTAAAAAGGTGAAGCCCCTCCCTGATTCAGAAGAGCTTCACCTTTTATAAAAAAACAACTGTTGAGGACGCGCGAACTTAAATCAAACCCTCGATACTCTTATTCAATTCATCCGCCGTCATCGGCATGCCATGGCCGCTGAGAAGAAGATCCGGCTTCATGTTCAAGATGATTTTCATAGACTGGACAGCTAAATCCTCATCTTGGGTCAGATAATCCGGTGGACCGTCAAGTTCCTTTTTTTGAGTGAGTACATGGGCTATTGATTCCTGTTTTACAGTAATTAGTGCATCGCCTGCGATAAGGACCCTGCTGTCGTGATGATAAAACGAGACGTGTCCCGGTGTGTGCCCCGGCGTATGGATCCATTGCCATCCAGGCAGGTGGGGCAGTTGATGATCATCTGAATAGGAATGAATCTTCCCAGTTATGTCAATCCCCTCATGTGGGAAAAGCATAGGAGACAGCTTCACAACCATGCCTCTGCCTGCCTTCGGGTCAGGTGTAGGATAATCAAGCTCACCTGTTAAATACGGAAACTCTTCCCTATGAGCATAGACAGGCACATCCCAAACGCTGATCAGCTTTTCAAGGCTGCCGATATGGTCAAAGTGACCGTGTGTCAGGTAGATGGCTTCCGGTCGCGCACCCTTTCCGTAAAGCTTCTCTGCCTGTTCCATGATCTCGTCTGCGGACTTTGGCATGCCCGCATCAATCAGCACCCATCGGTTGTAATCACCAATAAAAAAAAGATTGACTACCTGATTGGTGTATTGATGAATCCCGGGTGCCGGTTCAATCAGTTGGCCTGATTTTACTGACGTGACAGGGATCTTCTTGTCCATTGTCCATTCCTCCTTTTCAAGGATTTACAACCTGGGGAATTCTCTGAGTTAGACAAATCCCTCCTGATCAGATGATGTTACCTATCAGGAGGGATTTAGTGATTCGTACTATCGTTCAAATCCGGAAAGTTATTTGTCGGTCTTTTCATTCTTGCTGTGTGCAGGCTTGTCCGTATCACGCTGGGGATCAATATCCTGGCCTTCCTCTTTCTTTTTTTGCTGTTCAACTGAGTCCTTGTCCTTTTTTTCACTCATATTATAACCTCCGTTTCATCAGATGTTATTCCTCTATGGATATGACTTACGTATGCAGAATCCGAACTTTCCACCTTACCTTCGTACTGGAGTTCTTGCTGATGGCTAATCAAAACTCTCCTTGAAGTGTTTTGGCATTCTATTCGGCGTTTTCCCTCTAAACAGCTAATAAAACAAAAATTGGCAAACCAATATAAAAGAGTATAATATTACTATTATTTTGGGCTCACATGAAAACTGAGGGACGGTTCCAATCTAATTTTGGGTGAGTTCTTGTATGAGGAGCGTGGGGGAGGACTCTTGTTATCTTAAAAAAAACGGAAGGGTAGAGCAGGGAACCATTTCCGTTCCATCGAAAGTAATATTTGGGGACAAGCAGGCACCATACCTCACCCCGGGGTCTCCAGCACAAAGTGGAAACCCTTTATTATCGCAAACATTGTGGTCGCTCTTTTCAACTCCTACATAGCCGAACCTTTCTTCGTGAAAATAAAAATTTATGAGTTAACCAATTGGAAATACACTTATTCCGTACCAATCTATATTCTCAAAGCAATGGTTATTAAGTTCCTGCTTGAAAAGGTACTATTAAAAAAAGAAGGAAATAGCTAAAAAGGTATTTTTTCAAAAGCTAAAATTTCATGCTTATTGGCACTTTTGTTGACAGCGATAATACAAAAGAGACTCGTCAATTGACGAGTCTCTTGTTCTGTATATAGTAAAGTCAACCGTGCCTACCATTCTCTGGTTAACGTCATCACTTCACTTTTGCCACTCCCAACGCATAATGCTTGAACAATATATTTTCTACCAACTCTCCCTTTGACTCTTCACAGTCGACGATCATGATGATTTCAGAATGAAAGCCTTTCAACAATCTTCTTTTCTTTTTCAACACTTTTTCCGTAAAGAGGCGAATAGCAAAGCCACTCAAAAATCCGGAGGCTGCACCAATCAGTCCCCAATAGATCGGCCCCCACTCCAACTCAAATCCAATACTTGCCCCGATGACGGCAAATGCAGTCGCAAGTGCGGCTCCTACATCAATTAAAGAAGTTCCATCAGAGCGATGGATATCATCGAATACCTTACGTTCCTCCGTCATGTTATCCAAAGGGACGATAAATATATCTTGCTGAGCAATTCCCTTTTTCTCCAGCGTCGCCACAGCCATTTCTATATGAACCGTATGTTCAAATGTTGAGAAGAGTTGCATGGTCTACTCCACCTTCTGCCCCTTACGAATCTTAAATGATGGAGATTGGTACCTCTCCACAAAATATTTACGTTGTACTTTGTCATATAATTTATTGTTTTCAATGGTATTACTATATGAATCAAAAACAGCAAACCCATACAGAGAAGGGAAAAATAATAACCAATCAGATTTAACTACTGCTGTTGCCAGCTTTATCTCCCCTAAAAACAATAGCGAAATGGCTTCCAATCCATGAGAATAATAAAAGAAGAGCACCGTCCAAATAATGACGAAAAAGGCCGTAACGATCCTGTGTATGTAAAGCTGTCCCAATCCTGGTATAAATGCTGACCAAAGGACAGCCATGACTGGATTTCTCTTATCCAAGTAATTAATTTCAAGTGCCCCTATACTAAAAGAATTAATCTTATGTTCTTCACGATCAGCTAACACATAGATTTTATTCAGATCAACTGTAGTACGATAACTATCCCAAATAGCGAATATATATACTGGTATGTATATCAGCAGCCAGCGTGTATCCAGGACTTCTTTCGCCAATTCAATTTCTCCTTGAAAAGAATAAATCATTGCAGTATTCACATTTGCTTGTAAATTTACGAGAACCTCCCAAATGAATAAGACAAATCCCCTGAGATATTTCGATAACAGAAGGTGGCCGAAGCCGGGGAATGCCGCACTCCACCAAGCAATGATGTAGGGGTTTCTAAGATGAATCTGTGTGGTTCCAAGAAGGCTTACGTGAGCCCTGTACCTCCTAGCCGTGTTGTCATTCGTATAATTGTCCATTTTTCACCTTTATGAAGAGAATTTTCTTATCAGTTCTTCCCAAATGGACGTTTTTTATACTGCTTGTTACAGGTCTACCGAGGTGACCAGGGACGGTTCTCTTACTCCCGATGTAAGAGAATCCCTCCTTAGGCTAAGCTATTCTTTAAAGATTTTTCGACAAGTTGCATGAATATCGAGAAAAGTGGTTTGAAAAATCAAAATGTTGCACGTAAATCTAGAAAGTAGCATGTATTTTTAAAATGTTGCTTGAAAAAGGTTTAAAGTGGATGAATTGCTTGATTTGCAGCAATAAGAACCGGTTCATCGGTCCTCAAATCCCCCTTTGACTGGCTCTGTTACGATTTATGCTGAATTTTCAGGATTTATGCTGAAATATTTTGATTTATGCTGAAAAAAATGAGTTTATGCTGACTTTTAGAGATTTATGCTGAATTATTTCACTTTATGCTGACTTTTACAGAAATAGCCAATTCTGGACAGTGGTAGTCCCCATTTTACTCATCTACATAATTTGCCTAAGCGTCAGCCGGTAAGGATTCTGCCAGTGTAAAACAAAAAGGTAGAACGGGACCCGCCCCCGCTCTACCTCCGAAACCCTTTGGGACAGGTACCCCATCTCCAAAAGCCACTACCTCTCCACCCATACTCTAACCTAACTCAACAAACTTCCCCTCATCCATCCCCGCTCCCGAAAAGGTCCGACCGGGACTTGGATCAAGGTAGTCTTCCCCTCTGAATCCAGATTATAAATCCCATCCGTCAACGTCGTATCAAATCCAAGAAGCGGGTGTCCGCCAAATCCATAAGCAGAAGCTGCCAAAAGCAGCCGCTGTACAAGCATGCCGGCTTCCATCTGCATGATCCTGTAGCCCCTGTATCCCAGGGTGTCTTTATCGTAATCTTTATTCCCAATGATATGGAGGCACATCGGCACCTGAAGCAAGTTTACGTTATCCAGTGACAGCCCTGACTGCAGCTGAAGCCGATAATCCCCTGTGCCGACTTCCCGCAATGAATGGCGGCCGCTGTCATATGCGTATGCGCCATCCGGAATGCCTTCTACGTTATAAAAGCAGCCCCAAATTGAAACACGGGGTTCTCTGTCGCTAAAAACATCGTCTATGTCACTTCGAAAAGAGTATGACTGAGTTGCAGCCTTCAATAAAGACCCCAGCGCCTCCTGACTGACCTTATCCATGGCAAAATCCATTTCCGGTGAATGTCTATTTTTGCATGCGGAAGCAAAATCAAACGCCAGTGCCTCGACCTCAGGGAGCAGGATTTCTTTTTCACCGCCCCTAACCCGCGGTTGTCTCCCAAGCCTCCGGAAATCACCTATACAATCTATCTTAGAAGCTTCATTCACCTCTAGTAACATCGGAAACTCCCTAATCCTGTCAGACCGTTCATAGTTTTCTACCGAAATAGCGGGCAGCTCCCGGCATAATTCCTCACCGGTTAATTCCCGGCCCATCCCCGATCCAGCCCAATTCGTAACATCAGCCGAAAGCAGGATGACGCTATAGACATTCTCCTCTTCCTCATCCAGTCCAAGCAAATGGTTGACCCCTGAATCCAGAAATTGAACATACACCCCCGACTGAAACCCAAATCTTTTAGAGGTTTCCAGCAGCTGTCCCATCAGGACGCCGGCATCCAGTGCCTGCAGCCTGTAGGAAAAGTTATTGTATTTGAAAAAGTTTTTCCAGAATCGTGTGGAGACAAAGACTGTGCCGAAACAGGATGAGATGTCACAGCGATTGCCGAGTGCCCGTTCCACGTACGAATCGAAATTCCCTTCCCGAAGTAAGTCGAGGCGATGACGGGCGGCATCATAATGGTAGACTCCATGGGGCAGATCATCCAACTTCAGATAGATATAGAGTTCATTCGGATACAGCGCCCCGCCGGATGGTGCAAACCGCCGGTAAGATTGGATGGGGTAAGACTCCTCTTCCCCGGAATCACCCCCATCCACCGACTGGCTTACCCCTGTGATGCCATAGACATACCAGAGAAAATGACCGATCCTTTCTACATCGGGTTTGGCCGGCAACTGGCTCCCGGTGAGTGACAGCGGTACTTCTAGAGACAATGGCATCGACTGCAGTCCCCGGTAAAGCTTATAAGAAAGGGGCGCATCCTCCCAGTCCGCTTCCCAGTTCGGCTGATTGGCACGCTCGATATTAAATTGCAGATTGTGCAGGAATTCTTCCAGCGTCATCCTCCTCACCTCCTGGGTATCCTAAGGAAACGGATGCGGTTTTTGATTAAGTTCTTCAAATGTCAACGGCCGGTCGTCGTATCCCAGTTCCGCCGGGACGTTCAGGACCCGCTCAAGTCCTGTCAGACGGGTAAGATGCTGCCCGAATGTCATCGGAAGCATGCCGGGGATCAAGACTTTCACACAGTGCAGACCGTTCTTCTCAAGTTCCGGAGCGGTTTGGTCAACGACAATGACATCAAGGTTCTCGCTTCGGAATGATTCCAAAATATCCTTCAGGTCATCCGTAAGATCGGTATGATCAGACGTCCATTTGAACTCTTCCTGGAAACTTCTCAATGGCCTGCTGTCATTCAGTAAAAACCCTAACCGTTCTTCCGCCTGCGGCAATCCATACAGCATGCCATGATCATCCATCTGCGTCACGAGGGAATCATCGTGAAGCATTTTTTCAAATTTCTCCCTGTTCTTTTCCAGTTTTTCATCAAGATTCAGCATCATCCCGGCGAGTTCCTGGATCGCGCTTTTTGCCGCCTTTACAGGATCCAGATGGGCACCTGCCGCGAGGATCAGATTCAAGCCTGAATCCTTCCTGTTTTTGGCGATTGCAAAGACGCTCGGGATCCTGTGCTCCATGGTGGCGTTATACAAATAGAGATCATACCCTGCGACCGCCTGCATCCGCTCGATCATCAACTGGAGCTCCTCGTCACCAGCTGTAGAAGGATCAAGCCGCGGCAGGTTGAGCTCTGCATACCAGGTCAACAGGAATGAATCCCGTTCGACGACCTCCATGATTCCGTAAAAAATCGCTTCCTCACGGCTTCCGCCAAGCGCACAGCCATTGGACGTCTCATACACAAAACCGGCTGAGCCGCAGCCCAGGCTGTAGTAACTAAGAAGCTCAGGGACAAGTATCGGACGCTCTTCGATGAGTGAATAGCCCCACACCCAGTCAATCGCCCTCTCCGGATCGAACTTCGCAAATGGAAATCCTGGCATGGCATATTGTTCATCAGTATGCACGCCGACCTTCAAAGGGTCGAGCGCTTGTTCCTTCACATTCCGATAGCTGTCATGTACGACTGTCCGTTTACCGCGCGGCTGCAGTCCGCAATGACGTTCCAATCCTTCAAGAATGGCAGTGAGCTCGCTGTCCGAGTAAGCTTGAGTCCGGCCTGCCGTCCCTTCATCCCCGGAAAACATCGGCATATTGACACTTGCATCCGCAAACGGCGTCACCAGGTCATACATCTTCGAGTTAAAAAGTCCCGTCCGATTATCCAGATAGTCTTTTACAAGCACGTTTTTCAGTTCATCGAGGGAAGTACAGCGGAAACTTCCCCTGCTGATTTTCCGGCTCGGCCGAAGGGAAACCCGGGCTAATTCCGGCGAATCGTCCGGAATCCTGCTGCAAACACCACATAAAGAATCAGGAATGAAGGAATGCCACGAGCTGTTCAATGTTTTCAGTTCGGTTAAACATATCCGGCCTTCCGAATGCGGCTTTTCACCCTCTAGGAACCTGCGAGCTTCCGCCGCGATGATGTGAGCCATGTGCATCAATCCGGAATTCGACGCCCATGGGTCCCTCGTTAGTCCGCCGACTTCAGCGAGTTTCCCCTGTACCTCCCGCATCTCATGGCGTTCCTTCCCTCCGAGGAGACGCCGCAGATCGGCGCATTGGGAGCATCCCGGTGTGCAGGGCCGAACAAGTGGTCCAACGACCCCCTCCCCAAACGAAACAAAGCCTCTCAGCCACGGGACCTGAGCTCCCCTCATCACTTCTTCTGCCTGCTGATGAACAGCCGGATTCCACGTATCATCCAAGGCAAGCACCAAATCCGCACGTACAGGGAGTCTTTTTTCAAAACTGCCCTGCCGGAACACGGGATACCGTGCTGAAATTTGCGCACATACCCGGTCCGCAAGCATCCCATCCCCGACAATCACCACGAAAGAACTCATTGCATTTCCTCCTCTCGCAGCAGCACAGCAAACACGCCTTCCAGCTCCTGTTTGAAAACGGGTTCCATATCCAGTTCATAAACCGCTAACTGCTTCTGATTCCTCTTCAAAGTTTCAATTGCATCTTTCACGGTTTCAGCCACGATCCCGTCTTCAGCGGCGGCAATGTCTATTCTCTCCGCACTCTGTTCCTCTACCACATCGGAAACAGGTTTTGCGTCAAAAGCATCCGTACCGTTCTGAGCATAAAAAAGAGCGTGCTGCAGAGAGTTTCTCAGTGCATTGGTAAGGGTTAATCCTGCATTTCCATACCAGCCATTTTTCCCTCGGACATAGACGACAGGAAATCGGGCCACATCCTCACCGATCCCGATTTCAGGCTTCCCTTGCATGGTGGTCAGTGCCTTAATATAAAAATGACATCTCTCATCCTTAATCTCAGCTAATTCAAGACGTGAAATCGTACTCTGTTGAACACATTCCCTTTTTCTCAGCTCATCCGTCAAGCACTTCTGAAGCCCGCGTCCAACACATTCCGCAAATGTCGCCCCTGCGCAGGTCGCAACATATTCACCGTTACGATGAGGAACCATCGAACGGCCCAATCTGGAAGCATACACTTCTACCCCTTGCAACCCGGCTTCCCGTCGTGCCTCCTCATGGGTCAAACCGCTGCAGATCACCTCATCCAGCAGTTCTGCCGGACCTTCAGACAGTACATCAACCGGGTGCACACGGCATTGAGCAAGTGGCAGCTGCTTTGTATCTCCTTCCTCCCATACATGAAAAACCCCGGTCTCTTTTGACGTCAACAGACTGAAGAAATACAGCATTTTTTCCCTGTCAATTCTTTCTGAGCCCTGCTCCAGCCTCGCTTCCAGACTTTGAACAGCTTCAGCTCCTGCATTTCCG
Source organism: Bacillus sp. Marseille-Q1617 (assembly GCF_903645295.1). Taxonomy (NCBI): domain Bacteria; kingdom Bacillati; phylum Bacillota; class Bacilli; order Caryophanales; family Bacillaceae; genus Bacillus; species Bacillus sp. Marseille-Q1617. The sequence goes on along the minus strand of NZ_CAHJXM010000001.1, from coordinate 693,199 downwards.
ATTTCCTGTGGATGCGGTAAAAAGGAATGCCAGCTTCCTTCAAGTGTTTCTGTATCCAGCAGAAAGATTCTATTTCTCTGATTCGATTTCGACACTCCTGTCATCTCTTTAAATAATTCAAAAACGATCATGTTCGCAAGCATCGCCCCAGGGACCGCAGATTCGGCAGGACCCTGATTTTCTTTTCTTAATGCCGCAGCGTGTATCCGTCTCCATGCAGATTCCCAGCCAGCCTCTGATTCGGGATGGATGATCGGACCTGCGATTCCTTTCTGCTTGTGGCAAATTGCAGGAACAAACAACTTCTTATCCTTCCTGCAAATGTCTTGAAGGAGCTCCAATTTCTCAAGGTTTTCGTTTTGAGTCACATATAAAACCGAATCGAACGGCTTCAGGGTCTCCCTCCATCCATCTTCACTGAATCCGACTTCGAGAAGCTCAAGCTCCGGATCTGTTTGACGGGCATGATCCACAAGCTCCAGCAGCCGCCTTCTGTTCGTGGGCACTTCATCGGTCACGAGCACCTGCAGGTTTGATATTCCAGATTCAATCAGCGATGAAACCAATGAAGCCAGAAAAGGACCAGACCCCACTGCCAGGACATTTGAATGGCGGTAGGTTTCAAACCTTGATGCCCCCGAATCTGCCAAACTATCCACAAATTCGATCTGTGATGCGAATTTTTCCACTGCATGCCGGGGCAGCTGGTGCGGAAGGTCCCTGCTTACATCCCGAACAAATCCATTTGTGTGCAAAACCTCCGCGATTTCCATCACCCTGCTTTTATAAGGACCAGGCAGTCCGTTCGTCAAATACTCAAGCGAATACTCCCCATTGAACATCGGCAGCAGCTTCTCCACCCACTGATCGATCCCGCTTCCTTCCATCCGGAAAGAACACTGGTTATTCCTGAAATAAACACCGCTGTTTGGTTCAGGGAGGTAAAACGTATCCCTCTTTACTTTTAAGCGCATAGAAGGCTCCAATTTCCCCATATCGCTCCTCCTTCCCCCGCTAAATCCTAATTGTTTTGTAACCGTCATTATCATCTTATGAATCTCAATTTGTCCCATATGTATAAATAAAGACCCCTGCACTGAATCACAGGGGTCCTTTTGAAACATATATTCTAAAAGCGGATTAACGCCCGCAGCGTCCGCATCTGCCGCAGCCTCCGCAACGGCCGCATCCGCCACATCGTCCACATCTGCCGCAGCCACCGCAACGGAAACATCCACCGCAGCCAAAACAGCTAAAGAAACATGAGAATCCAAATCCAAAACAGCCTCCAAATCCCAGGAACAGCCGCTCGTCATTTGGATCATACATATGTTGATCCCAGGACACAGGCTGTGTTGCCTGGAAATCACCTACATTCAGACCTTGAAGTTCATGGTGAAAATTATTCATCATCTTCATTACCTCCCAAATAAATTAGCCATTGACTCTCAATCAAGAAACAGCTACTAAGAAAAATTCCTATAATAGGTACATTCACTATAAATGTGAACACTCCCAAACAATTTATGTCATTTTGGTGGGTATTGTTACTGATGTAAAAGCCTAATTTAGAGGGACACCACGCAAAAAAGAACACATGAACACTCCAGTCCATGGAACAGAGTTTGAACTCTTTTATTTGATAGCCGGGATTTTTTTACTTCAGTTTATGAACCGCTGGTTAACTGGGGAAGGTTCCCATCCTACTAATAGTCCCCACTCTCTACTTTCGATCCCCCCTTTTGTGGCTAAACCATAAATAAGCACTAACATTATTGTGGTTGGGGCACGTTGTTTCGTATCGGCCATTGTCGTTATAATTTTCTTAACAGAGGAAATAGTTTAACGAATTTCGTTTAATCACCCTGCACTGAGGGGAAACAGTGTCAATACAAGGAGGTGTGGTGATTTTGGAAGCCATAAGTAAGCGCTTTTTCTTGTATCTGTCTTACAATAAGGCATTGGACCGAATGGCCAAGCGATGGGGATCCAAATTTGGGGCCAACAAGATCATTGGGGGCCAAACCTTTTCGCAGGCCATTCCATTGATTACTCAATTGAACCAGGAAGGATTCCAGGTTACAGTCGATCACCTAGGTGAATTTGTTGATTCCGTGGATGATGCACGGGAACATGTCCGGGAGTGTATCGAGAGTATAAAGGCAATTGCTTACCATCAGTTGGACACTGAAATGTCTGTAAAACTGACATCGCTTGGATTGGATATCAGTCGTGACCTGGTGCTCGAACATATGGAGTTGATTTTATCCAAGGCAAAAGAATATGGAATCACGGTCACCCTCGATATGGAGGATTCATCCAGGTGCCCTGCCATCCTCGATATTTACAAAACCCTTCGGCAGAAGTACGAAAATGTGGGGACGGTCATCCAGTCCTATCTGTATCGGTCAGATCAGGATGTAGATGATCTCAAGCAGTTCTCACCCTATTTAAGGCTGGTGAAGGGTGCATATAAAGAATCAGGTAAGGTGGCTTTCCCTGAAAAGCAAAAAGTGGATGAGAATCTGAAACATCTCATCAAAAAGCAGCTTTTAAACGGTCATTATACTGCCGTGGCTAGCCATGATGAAGCGATGATCGATTACACCATCGGGTTAGTGAAAGAACACAATATCCCGAACGACCGCTTCGAGTTTCAAATGCTTTATGGAATGAGGAATCAATTGCAGTCCGATCTCGTTAAAAAAGGGTATACAGTCCGTATTTACCTGCCTTACGGGGAAGATTGGTACGGGTACTTCATGAGACGGCTGGCTGAAAGGCCTGCAAACATCGCGTTTGCATTGAAGGGAATCTTCAGCAAGTAATGTTCATTGCAGATAATAATTTAAGGAAGGAACGTGAAGAAAATGAGTAACGGAGTTTTCAATATCCCAACACCTAAAAATGAGCCTGGCAATACATATGCCCCAGGTACAAAAGAAAGAGAAACATTAAAGGCAGAATTAAAGCGCCAATCGGAAACAGTAGTCGATATCCCTGTCATCATCAATGGGGAAAACATTAAGACGGATTCAGTGAAGCAAGTCGTCATGCCGCATGATCATCAACATGTCCTTGCAAACTTTTCGCTTGCTGGTGAAAAAGAGCTGCGTGATGCTGTAGAGGCTGCAATGGCTGCAAAAGAATCATGGGCCAACATGCCGTGGCAGCACCGTGCATCCATTTTCCTGAAAGCGGCGGATTTGATCTCCGGACCTTACCGTGACGTCATCAACTCGGCTACGATGCTGGGTCAATCGAAAACAGCTTATCAAACTGAAATTGATGCTGCACAAGAATTAGCAGACTTCCTTCGTTTCGGCGTCGATTATGCAAACCAAATCTATCAAATGCAGCCGGATAGCATGAAAAATATCTGGAACCGCCTGGAATATCGTCCATTGGATGGTTTCGTATTGGCGATCTCCCCATTCAACTTCACGGCAATCGGCGGGAACCTGCCATCTGCCCCTGCCATCATGGGGAACGTAGTCGTTTGGAAACCGGCGTCAACTTCTGTACTATCAAACTACTACTTCATGCGTATTTTAGAAGAAGCAGGATTGCCTAAAGGGGTCATCAACTTCGTCCCTTCCCGCGGTTCACAAGTATCAGAGGTAGTCTTGACGGACCCTCGCATGTCCGGATTCCACTTCACCGGATCAACAAGCACATTCCAGACCATCTGGAAAAACGTCGGGGAGAACATCATGAACTACAAATCATACCCTCGTCTGGTCGGGGAAACTGGCGGGAAAGACTTTGTATTCGCCCACGAAACAGCGCAGGCAGACAAAGTGGTCGCTGCACTTGTCCGCGGAGCATTTGAATACCAAGGTCAAAAATGTTCAGCAGCATCCCGTGCCTACATCCCTGCAAGTATGTGGGAAGAAGTGAAAGCTGGCGTATTGGAAGAAACGGCCAAGCTTAAAGTCGGAGATGTCAGAGACTTCAGGAACTTCATGGGTGCGGTCATCGATAAACCGGCTTTCGATTCCATCACAAGCTACATCGACTATGCGGCAGATTCTGAAGAAGCAGAAATCATCGCCGGCGGCACGTATGATGATTCTAAAGGCTACTTCGTTCAACCGACAGTCATCGTGACAACGAATCCAAACTTCAAAACGATGACAGAAGAAATCTTCGGACCAGTATTAACGATTTATGTATACGAAAATGACCAATTGGAAGACACATTGACTGCAGTCGATACAGCGTCCATGTATGCATTGACAGGCGCGATCTTCGCACAAGACCGTGAAGCGATCATGCACCTTGAGCGCCGCCTATCAGGTGCAGCCGGTAACTTCTATATCAACGACAAACCAACAGGCGCCGTGATCAACCAGCAGCCATTCGGCGGTTCCCGCGGTTCCGGTACAAACGATAAAGCAGGCTCTGTCTTCAACATGATTCGCTGGACCAGTCCACGCATCATCAAAGAAAACTTTGCTCCGACTACGGACATTGCTTATCCGTTTATGGATGAAGAATAAGATTATAATTGGCGGTCTAAACGTCCGCTGCTGATGCACAAAATCGAATAAGCTTTTTATGACTAAGAGGCTGGGAGAAAAGTGTTTTAGTCTAAGTAAAGCCCGAATTAATTTGCACACAATGAGGCAAATTAGTTCGGGTTTTTAATTTGTTTAAAAAATACATAGGTTTAAGCCTTTTCTAGCGGTTGATTGGAGTGCAAGAGGAAGACTCCTGCGGGAAGAGTAGCTTATGTGAGACGTGTCTAGCTTCAGGGCTTAGAGGCACATGTCATAAGTCAAACCGACCAAGAAGGCAAAGAACGCCTTCGTGGTCGATTCGCCTTATGCCACCCGCCTCTAAACAAAGCCCTTCCGCTTTTCTTCCCGCAGGCTTGCCGAGGAGGCTCACGGGCTACCCGCGGAAAGCGTAGTCTTGCACGGAAATCATTAGCGGTATAAAGAACCTGCACTGATATTGTTCGTCTTTATATGGCAAATTTTTAGTTTTGTCCCAACCTCTTTTCTTTTCATTCAGAAATTAAACGCTATAATAGGGGTAATAACTCTCGTGGAAAGGTAAGATCCCTATGGAAGCAAAAGATTTAATCCTCCAGGCAGAAGACATCCATAAAGCGACGGAATTGATCAGTTCCAAATTAGGCAACCCCGTCATCATTGAAAACAAAAATTTTGAATTGATTTCCTACAGTTCCTCTTTCGATAAATTCGATCAAACACAGCAAAAGACAATCCTCACAAAAAAGTGTCCGATCTTCATCATCGACCGGCTGAAAAAAGAAGGCATCGTACACCGTCTTGAAAACCAATCGGATCCGATCAGGGTTCAACCAATGGAAGAGCTGGGATTCCACCAGCGCGTCGTGATCGCCGCAAAATATCTCGGGAACACGATCGGGTATATCTGGGTACAGGAATCCGGCCGCCTTCTCCAGAGTGAAGAGCTTGCCTTCCTTGAAGAGATCTCCCCTCACCTTGGAAATCTGATCAATGATATTTACGCAAAGGCAAATTTTAAAAAAGACAAAAAAGAAGAAGTATTGTGGCGTCTCCTGCAGCATGAATACGGAAGTGAAAGCCAGCTGCGCCATGATGCATCACTGGTCAAACTGACATTACCGGAACGGTTCACAGTGGCCGTCTATTCCATCACGTCACCACAATATCAACCGATGCTCCACCATCTTGAGAGGCTTGTCCAAGAAACATCCTTCAGCACAACTGTCTATGCGTTGAAAACAGAATACCAGGTGATCCTCGTTCTATACGGCAAAGCAGATCAACCATTCTCATCGCTGGAATTAGCGAGGGACTTGGCCAGAAAGGTCAAAGATCAAACAGGGGAAGAGCAATTTTATAACTTCTTGATCGGGGTCGGAAAGGAATACACCTCCCTCTATCAAATGAGGAAGAGCTTCCTGGAAGCGTCAGAGGTCATCGAAACCGCCAACTTCATCAGCCCGCGCCCTGAATCGATGCCGCGGGAATTCGCACAACTGGGCATCTACCGGTACCTGCCTGCCCTTTACGAAAAAAACACCTCAAAGGATTATTACAGCGATGACCTGCTGTCCTTGATCAAGAACGATGTCAAAAAGCAGACCGATCTGCTCCGGACACTTGAAGTCTATTTGAAGAACGACGGAAAAGGCAAACAGACCGCCAACGAATTGTTCATCCATCCGAACACCTTGAATTATCGAATCAAAAAAATCCAAGAGCTTACCACCATTGATTTCAATAACTTCAACATGAAAGTATATCTATATACTGAATTACTGCTGTTGAATAATGTTGAAGCTTATTATCAGCGGTATAAAGAGGCTTTGAAGGGGATTGGTTAACTGGACGGTTGTCGTCCTTATTTGGGCATGGGGAAGCGGGTCTGCCCGCGCACTTGAGTAAAAGGGTACAATACACACCGGTCCCCCGCCCGAGCCATTAGATTGAGGACCGGTGCGTGTACCCGCGCCACATTAGAGTAACGTCCTTTCCGCAAACTGCTTAAGGATTTTTCGACAAGTGGAATGAAAAATCAAAATGCGGAATGTAAATTGGGAAAGTGGCATGTATTTTTAAAAATTTGCTTGAAAAAGGCACATATTGAATTGAATCGCGTTATTAGCAGCTGCAAGAATGACCTCCACGGCTCTCCAAATCCCTTAGAGCCGGGTTCCATTATGTTTTATGCTGATGTTTTGAGGATTTATGCTGACTTTTTTGGATTTATGCTGAAATTAACAGAAATAACCAAAATACAACGCACGGATTTGGTTTTTGTTAAAAGAGAAACTTCCCTGGACTCCTTATAAATAAAATAAGAGCCTTAAAACCAAAACGGGTTGAGGCTCTTTATTATTATAAATTCCGCCAGAGATGCATAGCTCCCATATCGTCAATCTTCCTGTCTAATTAATCTTCCTATCTTTTTTGGGATGGTGTTTTAAATATAGAAACACCTTTGTAATGACAATCGACATAATTAAAATGCCAACATAATTGAGAAAGAGATAAAAGAAATTCATACCCTTATCCAGTTTGATGAATTCCCATGCAGTCATGACAGGTTTGAAGAAGAAAGCGAAGAAAGCACAAGTAAAGAGACCATAAAGGAATACATTCTTATTGTTATTGATACACCACTGATATACCAGCAAGAAGGTAACAGGCACAAGTGAAGCATCCAGGGCAAAGTTAACGGGCAAAACGGGTATCACTTGGTACGGGTAATATACATGGCCTGTCCTGATTGCGATCGCATCTGAATAAGTGAACCATGTATGTATATTGAATCCGAAAAATCCAATTTGAAAAACCTTTGTTCTATCTATTTTAAATAAAGTAAGAACAAGAGGCAAAACGAGCATCCCAATAATGACCCAAAACGGGACTGTATCAAAACCAGAAAAGTCTTTCCAATAGTCCACCCACAAGGTGTTTATCTTTTCTTCTGCATTTTGTATCTCATTCAGCCGCTTTCCCTGCTCCTTAGTAATCAACATCTACCCACTCCAGCAATCTCTTTTACGTTAGTATTACTTTAAATCGTTAACAATATTATTCCTTGTAAAAAAGAAGCGCGGGATCCCTCCCTGCGCTTCTTTTTGAAATATTTATAACCAAGTGGAAAATCGGCGACTGTTTAAACATGTATAAGATGTTTCAAACCTTGAACTTCCGCCCCTTCCACTTCACCGAATGAAACACATTCACCCGGATAAAGGAATACAAATAAACCCCTGCAAAAAACAAAAACAGCACCGGATAAAAAGGAAACACCGTCCATCTGAAATCACCGACCCTACGGGCAAACCATGCAGTTTGAATCGTAAACAGGATATATAAAACTCCGCTCAATATCATCGTGGCAGGGTCCCGTTCAACTAAAGAAGTAATGAATGCACCTGCAGTGGTTAAGCTGCCGGAAATCCAGATGATGACCATCAGCATAACGACTGGATGAGTAGACTTGGATCCAACGGCGAAACTTTTGCACCAGCCTTCGATCAGGGTGCCCAAGCCTTCCGGGTACATGCGCAGGGAGATGATCCCTTTGCCGCCGAGGCAGCGGACCGGGAGATTTTTATCAAGAAAAGCCTCCCCCAGTGCGAGATCATCCATGATGGCCCCCTCGATTCCCAGATGCCCCCCCGACAAAAAGTAATCGTCCCGGTTGCAAAGTATGCATGGACCGAACGAGCCGGCGGTCTTAAACCGCGCCCCCCAGACCGTAAACAGGTTCATCCCCACCACAACAATGATATTAAAGACAACGGAGAGGTGTTCATACAACCGCTTCACTGTATGAAATGGCTGTAATGCGACGATGCCCCGGGCTCCTTTTGCCTGGTAGAAATGCAGCAGGTTGCTTATACCATTCACACTAGTGAATCTCGTATCTGCATCTAAAAACAACAGCCAGCTTCCTTTTGCATGCTCGGCACCGAGCCAGCAGGCAGACGACTTTCCTGCCCCTGAATTCTTCAGGACCGTCGCGCCATATCTTTCCGCGACAGCCACCGTATTGTCGGATGAATCGTCGTCCACAACCAGTATTTCAAATTGTTTGAAACGCTGCTCCTGTAATGATTGCAATAACGGTGAGATCCTGCCCTCTTCATTCCTGGCAGGGATGATGATGGACAGTAACGGGAGACCGGCAGCATTTTTGGAGGTCAAACCAGGAACCGGCAAGGACCAGAACACGAGGATGCCAATCACCACTGCAAGGAACCCAATAGCGAGATTAATCACTTCTGATGCTGCCATAAAAACCTGCCTCCTTTCTTTGAGTTAGCATGCAACTATTTACGATCAGCCTTTATCTACATGTCCAAACACAACTTAAACAACCACTATTTTACCGAATAATCATAGAGCTCCCCTGTATCATCCTGTATCAATTCCTGCGCAGTGATCCTCGCCGATAATAACACGATCGGGACACCGGCGCCGGGATGTGTGCTGCTTCCGGTGAAGTACAAATTTTCACAATGAGTCGCCTTGCTTTGCGGACGGTAGTGGTTGCTTTGGTCCAGGCTTGGCTGCAATCCAAACGTGGCGCCGTTATAGGCATTGAATTTGGATTCAAAGTCCCGTGGTGTGGTATACGTTTCAGTGACAATCTCATTTTCAACGTTTTCAAAACCACGGATTTTCTTTAATTCACTTAAAATGTAGCTGCGATAATAAGAAATGGTTTCCTCGTCCCAGTCATAGTTTGCTGAAGCGATATTCGAGACCGGCATCAGGATATACAATCCATCTTTCCCCTCTGGTGCAAGGGAAGGATCCATTTTTGAAGCGATGTACACATAGAAGGATGCATCCGTCAGTTTCTTCCCGTCAAAAATATCTTCCAGATTCTGATTCAGGTTTTCATTAAAAATAAAATTATGTACATGGTCGATTTCTTCATATTTCCGGTCCATACCGAGATATAAGAGAAAACACGAGCACGAGTATTTCATGCTGTCGATCTTTTTATCATTGTATTTCCCCTTGGCCGTCTTGTCTTTGACCAGATGTTTCATGGCATACGGAAAGTCTGCATTACAGACGACATAGTCCGAAGGGGTTTTTTCCCCGTCCACGATGATCCCGTCCGCCCTGCGATTTCCAATGCTGATTTCCTGCACATCCTTGCCGTAGTGAATCGTCCCGCCAAGTTCCTTGAAGAGCCTTTCCATGGCAAGTGCCATCGTATACATGCCGCCTTTGATGAACCATACTCCATATAAAAACTGAATCATCGGGATCATGGTGTAAAAAGATGGACTTTTAAGAGGGGAAATGCCTATGTACAGCGTTTGAAAGCTGATCAGCTGCTTCAGCCGTTCATTCTTAATATATTTTCCTATAAACGTATCGGCCGTGTCGTATGGCTTCAGTTTCAACGCTTTCTTCAACATGGGGAGGTTATAAAAATCAGACCTCTTGCGGAACGGCCGTTGAAGGATATGATGCTTTGCGATGACAAAGCGTTCGTAAATTTCATGCAGGTATTGAAAAAAACCTGCCGTGTCCTCTTCGCTGATCGATTCAATCGTCTTGGTGAGTTCGGTAAGGTCCGAGGAGATATCAAAAGGCTGGTCGGGAATATCACTGAAATAAGCCCGATAAATCGGGTCCAATTTTTCCATGGGAATATAATCATCAGGATCGCGGCCGCATAGTTCAAAGATTTCCCGATATAAGTCCGGCATCATGACGATACTTGGCCCGAGATCAAATGTGTAGCCATCCAGTTCAATCCGATTCATCTTGCCACCGGGTGTCGATGCTTTTTCATAGATTTCCACCTCGTACCCCGCATGCTGCAGTCTTATGGCACTGGCAAGCCCTGCGACACCTGCACCGACGACAATAACTTTCTTGCTCATGTGAATCCCTCCGATCGTTCCCCTAAAAAAACTCCGTATTTATCAATCTTCACACGTACCATTGTGTCCAATCTTTTTCTATTACAACAGCCACTTCCTCAACTTCTTCAATGCCTTCATATTTCGCTCGGAATACGGCGGGAATTTCCCCCTGACACGGATGAAATAATGCGCTCTGTATTCTGTTTTCTCATAACTGAATGCCAGAAAACCTGCTTTACCGTGATAAGCACCGTATCCGCTCCTCCCCTTCCCGCCAAATGCGATATGGGGACTCGCGGCATGATGGATCACTTGATTGATGCTGATGGTCGGTGACTGCATGTGTTCCTTGAACCGCTGGATTCCATTCTTGTCTTTACTGAACATGTATCCCGTAAGTGCATCCCGCTGAATCATTCCACTGGATAATAGCGTGTGTAAATCCCTATAGGGAATGACGGGAAGGACCGGGCCGAAGATTTCTTCCTGCAAAATCGCACTTCCCGGTATCATATCCGTCACCACGGTAGGGGCAATGAACCGACCACTCCGATCATGCGCACCACCGTGACGGACATCACCTTCACCGATAAACTCGACCACTTTTTCAAAATGGGCATCGGTACAAATCCGGCCATAATCACTGTTTTCCTGCGGCCGGTCCTCATAGAACGCGGTGATCACAGCAGAAATGTCATTCAGCGCTTTTTCAAAAATGGACTCATGGACAAACAGGGTGTCGGGCGCAATGCACGTTTGTCCCGCATTAAGGAATTTCCCCCAGACGATGTCCCGGATGGCCGCTTCTGAAAAACCTGTTTCATCGATGATACAGGGGTTTTTCCCGCCGAGCTCCAGGATCACCGGTGTAAGCTGTTCCGCTGCCTGCTCGGCTACGAGTTTTCCGGTCTCCCCGCTTCCTGTGAAAAAAATCAGGTCAAAAGGTGATGAAGTCAGCAGGCTCGCGGTCCCTGCATCCCCTGTCACAACGGTTACTTGTTCAGGTGGAAAGGCAGCATTCATGACTCCTTCCAGCAGCCGGGCCGTTGCCGGTGCATGCTCGGATGGTTTGATCACACACCGGTTCCCGGCGGCGATTGCCCCAATGGCTGGCATCAAGGAAAGCTGAAGCGGATAATTCCATGAACCGATGATGAGAACAATCCCGTGTGGCTGCCTTTTCCTGTTGATTGTTTCCACATATCCCATTTTCAGATGCCGGGACTTCACCGGCCGCATCCATTTTCCCAGATGCCTATATATATAATCGATTTCATTCAATAAGACGGCGATTTCAGATGAATAGGCCTCGAATGCCGGTTTTCCCAAATCGGAATGAAGGGCATCCATAAATGCCTCTTCATTCTCCAATAGAATGGATTTCAGCTTTAAAAGCTGTTCTTTTCGTGTTTGAAGTGAGGGGCTTCCTTCAGAAAACTGTTCCTCCCTCAGCCTTTCCGGTAAAGCCTTCAGAAAAGCCTCCTCAGGCATGGGATGCATCCCGCTCCACAATTTTCTTACCTACCAGCTGGCCGCTTAACGTAACCATCGGCATTCCGCCGCCCGGGTTCACCGTCCCTCCGACGAAATAAAGATTGTCATAGCGTTCACTCTGTTTCGGATGCTTGAAGCCTTTATTCTTCTTTTTGTCCGAAACAGTCCCGTAGATTGCACCGCGGTCGGAGCCATACGTCCGCCTGATATCTTCCGGTGTCCACATATCCTTCGTGACGATATTTTCACGCAAGTCCTCGAGGCCCATTTTTTCCAATTTAATCAGTGTCCGCTCAGCGAATCGTTCATAGTCCTGCTGTGTAAACGGGTTTTCAGCCCGGATAAAAGGAATGTGCGGCAGCACTTTTATATTCTCATGTCCTGGAGGGGCCTGGGTCGGATCGGTCTTATTGACGTTCACCAGATAAATGACCGGGTCCTCCGGCAATTCACGGCGATGGAAGATCGATTGCATCTGCTCCTTCATATTTTCAGCAAAAAAGAAATTATGATGGCGCAGCTGCGGATAGCTTTTCTTCACGCCAAGATGCATGACGAGTCCTGAGCTCGCAGGTTCGAATTTCTTTTTCAATTTTTTTATATAATGGCTTTCTTCCTTCAGCAGTCTCTCGTAAACCGGGATGACTTCCATATTGGAAACGAAATAATCCGCCGTCAGCGTGGTCCCGTCTTCCAATAAGGCTCCCGTGATCTCGCCGTCCTTCTTCTCAAGTTTGACGATCGGCTTTCCGAGATTGAAGCTGACGCCCACTTCTTCAGCCAGCTTCACAAGGCCGTCCGCGAGCTTGTTCAATCCGCCGGGCACATACCAGACACCTTGGTCGTGCTGCATGTAGATCATCATATTCAACACGGCCGGAGCATCGTAAGGGGACGAACCGACATACTTGATGAAATAGGAAAGCATATCGCGGAACTGTTCATTGCTGATCCGTTTATCGATGGCGCCGTGGACCGTCGAAAACAAATCAAAGTTCTTTATCGCACTGAACAGGCCCGTATGCTTCATGATTTCCCTCGTCCTGTCGACACCATGCTGGAAATAGGTTTTATCCGTCATGTCATAAAGCGTTTTCGAATAGTCCAGCAGATTCTGATATTCACGGATATCCTTTTCATTTAAGGAAGGGTTCTTCTCTTGCATGTCCTTCAAATCTTCATATAAGTCTATGACATTTCCATCTGGGAAAAAGGAGCGCCACTGATGATCCAGCTTCTCAATCCGGACGTAGTCCTGCATGGATTTCCCGCTGGCGGCAAACAATTTTTCAAAAATCTGCGGCATCGTCAGGATGGACGGGCCGAGATCGAAGCCAAAACCATCCTGATCCAGCCGGTTCAATTTTCCGCCGATGTGATTGTTTTTTTCATATAAGGAGACATCGTATCCTGCCTGTGCAAGTGAAATTGCAGCCGACAGTCCACCGAGTCCGCCTCCGATGACGAGTACGGATTTATTTTTCAACTGTTAATGCATCTCCTTCCCGCAAATCAAGGATGCTTGCTGCATCATGGATCTGGGTCATTTTTTCTTTAGTCACAAAGTTCCGTTCCGTCATACACTGGTAGCCATTGTTCCTGACAGCATCAAGTATGCCTTTATAAATATGGGCAGACAGGTAGACGGGTATTCGGCTATCAGCGTCAAACAGTTCTATATTTAATAAAAACTCGCTATATAGTGATTCGGCCCTTGCAGCAAGTTTCTCCCATAGGTTTATGAATTCTTCATTGATCTTGCCCTTATGTAAATCACTCTGGGAATATTGAAAAAGGTTTAGTTCGTCTTTGGGTAGATAGATGCGGTGTTTCTCATGGTAATCTTCGCCGATATCACGCAGGATATTCGTTAGTTGCATGGCGACGCCAAGACTGATCACGGACGACTGCAAATCTGCTGAAGATTCCGAAGCAATGACAGGCAGAAGCATCAAACCGACAGACCCAGCTACATAGTAACTGTATCGTTCCAGTTCCTTCATCGTGTTCGGGGTTGTAAAAGTGAGATCCATGGACTGCCCGGTGAGCTGGTCATAAAACGGGCCGATATCCATTTCAAACGTATTAAATACGTGTCTGAGTGCGCGCCACAGTGGTTTATCCAGTTCCTCATGATCATTGAACAAATCAAGCTCTTTCTTTAATTGTTTCAGGAGCTGAACTTTTTTCTTGGATGAATGTTTTCCGTCTGCACACTCATCTGCCATCCTGCAAAAAGCATAGATCGCATAAACGGCATGTGCTTTTTCAACAGGGAGCTTTGAAAATGCGTAATAAAAGCTTTTGGAATGTTTTTTTATGATGTTTTCACAATAAACAAAATCCGCTTGCCGCTGCTCTATGTCCATATCGTCTCCTTCTGATCCATATCCAGATCATTGAAATATCGTTATATCATCAAAGGCTAAATCATCCTTTTATCTACTGCTGCCAAGTCTGTAACCTTCGCTCTTATTTTATACCCGGTTTTACCCCCGAAAAACTTTGGATGTGCAGCGAAAACACATTATAGGGGGATAGGAACAACGAAGGAGGAGCTTCAATGTTGCTCTGAGCCGGCCACTGCTTCGATCTTCCCTGCAATCAACTGCCAAGCCTCTTCAGCTCTTTCCTTTGGCCCTAGATGCGTAAAAGCATGTGAACACCCTTCAAACAGTTCATCCTGAACGCTTATCCCCGCTGCTTTTAATTTCGCAGCATAACATTCCGCTTCGGGCCTGAATGCGTCGTTCTCGGCTATGAGAATCAGGGCTGGGGCTAAGCGGCCTCTCACCTCTGCACGAACCGGGGAAGCGTGAGGATGCTCCGCTTGTTCTTTTAAGGGTACGTAACACATGTTCAGAAAATGGGCCACTTGAGGATAGCGGGCACGCCACTTATCCGGTTCCGGTTTATCCCCATGCGGGGTGACAAAATCCAGCATCGGGCAGGACAGCACTTGAAGAAGCGGCTGATCGTCCCCTTTCTCTTCAAGGTAGAGACAGAGGGCTGCTGCGATATTCCCCCCTGAACTCTGCCCGCCAACCATGATCTTATCCGCATCAATATTCAACTCATCGGCTTTCCCCCTCACCCATTGAAGAATGTCATAGCCCTGTTGGATCGGTTTCGGAAAAGGGAACTCCGGTGCTTTTGCATAATCGACATTCAGCACCACACATTCCGCCTCATTGGCAAGATACCGGCAATAAGGATCGTCCATCTCCTTCTCATTCATGATGAACGCCCCGCCATGGAAGTTAATATAGACAGGGAACTTTTTCTGTTTTGTTACTAGAGGATAATAGAGGGATACCGTAGTGGGTTGAACAGATGTTTCGACTACCACATCTTTTTTTATCTCCACCTCCTGCTGGGGAAGCATAGGGGTTTTTTTCGCCTGATTGGGGAGGATCCGCAGTAATTTTGCAATGATAATTTTGAACATGGGGTCACCTCGCTTTTTAATAGTTTAGATGTATTACTCCGAATCGGATTTCTCTGAACGGATCTTCTCAGACTCTCTACTTTCATTCTATTTGGTACCGGATAATAGTAGTGATTCTTGAATCATGTTTTTTTAAACATTATGTATTTATCCCGCAATCATTTTTAAAGTTCATTTTGCCATTTACTATCTATTCCACAAAAAGAGATACATCCCTGCTTTGGGATTGCGCCTGATGATTCTATGGATTTCCGATTTGGGGCCTGGTCCCTGTACGATATAGCTTCACCGCACCGGGGGGCAGCACTCAACCCCAGCCATTCATGGTACCTCTCCCACTGATTCAAAGGTTTTTCGACAAGTTGGTTGATAAACGGGAAAAGTTGCATGTATTTTTGAAATGTGGAACGTAAATGTGAAATATGGAACGTATTTTCCGAAAGTTGCATGTAAATGAGGAAAGTCGCATGTATTTTTAATAGAGGAAGGGATATGGTGAAGAAGAACACCTTTGGCTGTCACATCGGCGGCACCTGACCCGGTTCAAACCTATTTTTAGGAGAGATATGGTTAGAAAAGTACTTCATATAATAAAAAAAGAATGGACATTCATCCATCCTTATCGAAACAATATTAAAACTGAATGCTAATTCCTTTCGATCTCTATTAAATCCCTAGATGGAGTAATATAATCACTCCCTCCCATCGAAAAATCAGACTTTTGACGATCGATTTCTGCATATTGAATAACCTCTTCATCACGGAGAAAGACCAATAAGTAGATATCATCTCTCCTGCTAATATTGCTTGGATCTTCAAACTCAACATCCAGCTGTTTTTCAATTTGTTCTTGAGGAGTATATGGTTCAAATAAGAATGCTCTATCCCATGTAAAATCCGTAAGAGATCTAACCTTTATTTCACTATTGCCTTCACCTGCAACAATCGTATAAATGGACTCTTCCAGATCCTTATGATGTTGAACCTCCTTCTGTTTACACCCCCCTAATACTAGGGTAAGCAGGAGGGCTATCATTATTTTCTTCACATAACCTCTCCTTATTCCTTCATGTAAATCGATTTCCATCCGCCTCGTTCAGTATGTTAATCTCTTAGACTCACATAACTTTATAGCATTCTCTTTTAATTCCGAGACGCCTTCCCTTTAGTATTGTTTCTTCTACTCTGACTTACTTAATTTATAGAGTTAGATCATCTAGGATCAGCGATAATCTTGCACCAACGTCACAGCGAATTCACCATCGTAAGAGACCCAATTGACCGAGTCGACGTGGATACCTTCATACGCATCAGGCAGTTCCATCATAATGTCTTCAGCAATGTCCTTCATGGTGATGGTTCTTTTATCGTCCAAAAAAGGGGAGCCATTCTTGAACACGTCATCGATTTCTTCACCGAATTCTTTGGTATCGGGAAGGATGCTGACTGTCAACTCCGTGCTGCCATTATCATCATTTACCCATGTTTTCGTTGTGTAATGAGCCTGCTCGATCGGATAATGATTATTCAAATAATCCCCCGGGTCTAAACCTGTCTCACTACTTTCCGGATCGCTCGTTTCGACGGCTGCATTTTTGTCCTCATCCAATCTCCCCGCAGCAGGTTCGTCATCCTCTTTAGGTGATGGTTGAACTACTTCATCACCATTCTCATCGCTATCTGTACTTGATTGACCGGCGGAAGCTGTGTTTTGTTCTTCCTTATGAGTTGAGGCCTTGGATGGCTTAACACTTTCATCAAAGTTAGAGCAAGCTGCTGACAGTGCCACGAGCACAGATAACAGAATACCCAACGTTATTTTATTCATTCCTTACACTTCCTTTTATGGCAATTGAACGCAGAATTGACGTCCTAAGAATGTTGGTTTCTTATTAAAGTGATTCCTTGAATTCACTTACACAACTAAAAGTCTGATCTGGTTGAATGCTAAAATCCTGGGTCTGATAATTCGGCAGCCACTGGACTCCGACGGTCCGTACTTTTGCTTTTTTACCAGCTTCAATATCAGCATCACTATCGCCGATAAATAGAGCTTCTTCGTTCGTGACGTTAAGCAATGTCAATGCCTGATTCAATCCCTCGGGATGAGGTTTTGGAATGGATACATCATCACCGGTAATGATGACGTCAAATACTTCATTCATATTGAGATGATCCAGTGAAATGGCGAGACTTTTTCTTGCCTTTCCAGTTACAATACCTAATTTGTATCCTTGTTTTTTTAATGATTGAAGCAAGTCATCCACTTCTTTATTGGCCATGACCAGCTCTCCATGCTTTTCATTGTATTTCTGATAATACAAATCAATCGCTTCATCCCGGTTGGAGTTCTTCAGATTTTCCTTAATAATGCCTGTTTCCGATGGCCCAAACATGGACTTGATTTCATCGGAAGAAACTTCGATGTCATCAAACTCCTTGAACACTGATTGAAATGCATAGAAGCAAACCGGCAGCGTATCAGCAAGCGTCCCGTCAAAGTCAAAAATAATCGCTTTCATCCTATCCCGCCTTCATATCAAAGATTTTTCTGCTATTTTATCTTCCTGTCCATCAAGGTCAAATCCGCTTTCTCAAGGACTGTCTATTGTGTTTACTAAACCAATCTTGTTATCTCAAACCCTACCATTAGACGTTAATCGAAGGGAAATTGTTTCAACTTAGATGAGATGAGGAATACAAAACCTCAAACCATAACGCCCCCTATTCAACCAGGCGGCATTCAGTTTGTTACATATATGTAATAATTGTAATGAAAAAGAAGAATCCCCCATTTCAATATCCTCTTTAAAACCCTTTTCGTCCTCCCCCTTAGTTTCTAAGACTCACAAGTACTTACCACATTAAAAGTGATAAAAGAAATGACAGTAAGCCTATGAAGCCTATTTGCGGAAACTCTAACACTCTTATCAAGGATTGGATTATTTAATGAAATAATCTAATTGTAAAATTGTAGAAACAAAGGACTAAGTTTCCTTTTATATAATGATAGTATCATATACTGATAGGGGAGTTTAAGGATTACAAATATGAGTAAGATCGTAGACATTTTTATAAGTGAAGTCACAAAAGATTGTGAGCATTTATGCAGTTTGGTCAGCATTCACCCATTTGCTTCAGGAGTAGAAAATTGTGTTCTGATCGGGCAGACGCTTGAATGGGGTAAAGTAGTGATCAGGGTACCTTGGGATACGATGAGCAGGAATCAGACAAAGAAGAGTGCTTCGAGAGCAGGACTTGAGAAAGAATATAAATTAACGACGTTTAGCTATCAGCATCACCTGCCCGCTCCTATAATCTATCTCTTCCATCAAGGAAAAGAAGTCGATTTCATCATTCAAGAGTATGTCTCCGGTGATAAAGAGAACGCTGCCCCTTTAAACGAGATGGGGAAGTTTGTAAAAGTGCTGCACCAAATAGAAGTTCCACCTCAATTCCTGCGTGATGCGCACGAAGCAATATCAGAACGACTGATCAAAAATGCAAAAGAATTTAATTTAATTTTCAATCCAACACTTTCACTTCCACATGTGGAAGAATTAAAGGAAATATTCGAGTCTTATCCTTCTAAATCCAGATTATTACATATGGATATCCGCCCTGAAAACATCCTATTTAGAAATAAGAAAGTAGTGGGTATCTTTGATTGGACCAATTCCTTGGCAGGCGATCCCGTACTGGAGTTGATGAGAATTAAAGAGTACGGTTTCTTAGGCAGCGAATTTATAGAAGGATATCACGAGTTTGAGAGTGAAATTCAACGGGTGCCTGAAATGGTACGGTGGCTTTACCAGCTTGATACGAGCCTTATGCTGATTCTTTTGTTTAAAGAGTTGGGTGAAACTGAACAGGAGAGACGTTCTCTAGTGAGCCTTAAAGCCCTCTATAATAAAATTAAAAAGGCTTCATAAGAGTACGTGGTTAGTATTACAAAATATCCCTTTTCATTATCCAAGAGACACGATGTTTGGCGTGTCTCTTGCTCTTTATGTCATGACCAAAAGTGCGTCAAAAGAGGCATTCACCCCAACATTAAAAAACAGGCTCTCTTTTATAAGAAAGCCCAGCTCATCCTCACATCAACTTAATCGGTGAATCCAAATCGTCAAAATCCCGATAAGATCGATGGGAAACGAATTTCGTCCCATTTGAATAACCATCAAGTTGTAAAACCCGGTCAGAATTGGTTTCCAGATAGAATTGATAGTTGTTCATGTTCAGTCTGTAAAAGGTGTAACTGTTGCCGAGTAGATTCTTCCTTATCACCTGGGTGTCAGGGTGCTGCTGAATGAACTCAGCCAATTCCGGTACTGTCGAATTTGGAATATCAGCGATAGAATAGAACTTCTCCTTCATATTGTCTTTCAGTGCATGCATGGCATGCAGCGCCCTGTCTTTCCATTCACTTCCGTGTACTTCCATAAGACCCCTCCTCATTTCTTGTTATTATGAAGAGTCTCCAATATCACATAATTAATTCCTTCCTGGGGAAACCGCACTGTAATCCATTTTAATTTCCTGATGAAAAATGGAGCATATTATCGGTAGGAGGTGTTTTGAGTGGCTGACAAAAAGAAAAACGAGCGCACTTTAAAAAACGAAAACAAAAACGATCGGCACAATGAAAACGCAAGGGAAACAGCAGCTCTTGAACAGGAGACCCCGAGGATTAATACGGATAATCTTTAATGGCGGTGGACTTTAAGATTGGGGAGCTGCCTCCGGGTGACCGTAACAATTTGAACAGAGATTTTTCGACAAGTTGCTTGAAAAATGGGGAAAGTGGATTGTATTTTTAAGAACTGGAACGTAAATATGGAAAGTGGAATGTAATTCTAAAAAGTGGTTCGTAAAAGCTGAAAAGTAGATCGTATTTTTATGGTAAAGGAATTTGGTCAACTTGGGACGGCTCAAATCTGCATTTTTTTTGCGAATCGAGCCCTACACGTACTTTTTTTAAAAAAAGAGCGGGAACCGCCGCCATTCTACCGAAAAAAAGAGGGACGGGCTCCCCTCATGAGAGATCCGTCCCAATACAAACATTTATTTATACCGCCGAAGCTTCCACTTTCTCATCCTCAGCTTCATCCACAACGGCAGACCCGACAATATCGCCCATCACATTCGATGCCGTCCCGCCCATGCCAATGAGGGCATCGACTCCGGCAATAAGGGCGACAATCTCCAGCGGCAAACCGAACATCGTCAACACGGCTGATAACGTGACGAGCCCCGCTGCAGGGACACCCGAGGTTCCGATCGAAAGAAGGGTCCCGACGAGAACGATCATCAACAGATCTGTGACCGATAGCAGTAAGTTTGTCACGTTTGCCGCGAATACGATGGAAACTCCCATCCTCAATGCGCCACCGTCTGAATTGAAGATGGCCCCGAGCGGAAGGGCGAAATTCGCCGTCCTGTCAGAGACTCCTGCTTTCTTGGCAGATTGAATCGCAACAGGCAGGGACGCAATGCTGCTTGAGGTGAAAAAGGCGGTGCTGTATGCTTCTTTCGTTTTCTTGAAGAAATGGAGAACCGGTTGACCAGCCACCTTCAAGAAACCAGCATATACGACGATCCAAAGCAAGATGATTCCTGCATAAAAGACCCCTACGAACCCAGCGAGAGATTGAATCGTTTCCCATCCCTGCTGACCGAAAGTGGCCGCACTTATGGCAAATACACCGAACGGCGCGTAAGCAAGGACCCCTTTAAGAAGAATGTAGAACATTTCATTAAAGGCAGCAAACACCTTATCAAGGAGATTCCCTTACTCCTTCATCGTTTTGTCTGCAGAAAACTTCATCCATGAAATCGCAATCCCCATGATCACTGCCAGAAACATGATTGCGAGTGTGTCTCCCCCTGCAAAAGCCTGGAACAGGTTGTCCGGGATGATTTGAAGTAAAACATCCGAGAAGTGAGGTGTTTTAGGCTCTTCCACCTGCGCAGCCGGCAGCGATAAATTCATCCCCGGATTGAACCAAAAGGCCAGACCAAGACCGATGAACACCGCAGCAGCCGTCGTGGCCGTATAATAGAGAATCAGCTTCCAGCCCATCCTGCCAAGCTGGGTGACACTCATCTTGTTTACCGCCTGCACAACCGTAAGGAAGATAACCGGAATCGCAATCAAACTGAGTAGATGGATCAGGACGGTTCCGAACGGTTTCAGGACTTCAGCATCCGCTTTGAAAATCAGGCCGGCGGCAATCCCAAGAAGGAAGCCCACAGACATTTTCAAAACAAACGGGATTTTCATATATTGCTTCCATATGTATTTCATTGTTATCTACGCCTTTGCAAGTTTTTAGAGACTTATTATATCACTAATCGTGGGAGAGGGACGGGTTTGATTGTGCTTTTTGATTGGAACAGCGGCACAGTCTGGCAGTTGATGAGGGGGAGCTGCTTTGTAAGAGTGGAAGGTCCATCTTTAGTTCCAATCCACTATACCTGTGTCCCGATCTGCCAAGGATTTTTCGACAAGTTGCATGAAAAAGAGGAAAAGTGGATTGTATTTTTAAAATGTTGCACGTATATGTGAAAAGTGGAATGTATTTTTTAAAAGTGGAACGTAAATCTGGAAAGTGGAATGTATTATTAAAAAGTGCCATGAAAAAGGATCAGGTTGGCTTGAATCGTTTGATTTGCAGCCATTAGCCCCGCCTCTGCGGCTCGCATTTCCCCTTAGATCCTGCTTCCATTACGATTTATGCTGACTTTTCTGGATTTATGCTGGATTATTTGGATTTATGCTGAAAGAAATGAGTTTATGCTGACTTTTAGAGATTTATGCTGAATTATTTCAGTTTATGCTGACTTTACCAAAAATAACCAACCTTCATCAACGAGGGATGCCCCTTGTTTTCCAAAGCAAGATAACCATCCCAATGCCTCAAGAATAAGAAAAGCAGAGTAGGTAACCGTCCCCACTCTACTTAAAACAAAGAAAGATTCGTCTCCAGATATAGAATGCCCAATCAAAAAAACCGAATAATGGCCCTTTTCCGGAGAATCCATTATTTGGGAAGCGGTTCATTCTTTTTTTGACGAAATCAGATCCGCTACAAGTATATAACGCTCTGGTGATGCACCGATAAAATTAAACGGGTAGCATGTGGAAACAGTCAGGGTCGCCCTTGGCTTTGGGACGATGACCGTCCTGTCATTCTTGTCAACGATGCGTACTTTTTTGACTTTGTACGTAAATTCCCCCGCAGATGTCTGCACAACTAGCAGGTCTCCTATCCCCACCTCACCCATTTTACGAAAGACAGTGTCACGATGACCTGACAGGACAGTATTATCTTCCTCACCAGGCAGGACACTGCCGGCGAAATGCCCCACTCCTTTATCCAGCTCATCTTCATGTGTCCCGTGAAAGATCGGCAGCTTTGCCTCAAGCTTCGGGATAATCAGCTCTCCAATATTTTCTCCCTTTTCTGGACGTTCGGCGTAAAGGGAGACCTTCTCTTGTTCACTGCTCTGTTCCTTCTCTTTCAACTCAGGCTTCGATGTATAATCTTCAGCGTTTACTTGTCCAGTTTTATAGAGCAGATACCCTTTTAAAAAGGTATAGGCATTCGTCCCGGTAAACCATGCTCCGAATATAATGAAACCAACAGACAATAAAAGGGGTACGAGACGCTTGCTGCGTTTGACCATTCTCATTTGAGGTTAAATCCCTTTGACTCTAAAGCGCCTGAATAAGAAAGCACCAACTAAAA
Organism: Bacillus sp. Marseille-Q1617; assembly: GCF_903645295.1. Classification (NCBI taxonomy): domain Bacteria; kingdom Bacillati; phylum Bacillota; class Bacilli; order Caryophanales; family Bacillaceae; genus Bacillus; species Bacillus sp. Marseille-Q1617. Next base: position 670,140 of record NZ_CAHJXM010000001.1, on the reverse strand, counting down.
CAAATGCCAGGCCAACGAATGTATTGCCTACATAATCAGAAGCTGTCTTCGGAAGCTTTCCGCCTTTGACTGTTTTGACAAGTGGTTCCGATCCACTTGGTGTTGCAGCCGTCACAATTTCCTCTGCCTGTTTCATGTCCTTCCCGGTCTCTTGAATGAGCTCAGAGCCAAACATGTCTGCCGTCAGCAGCAGATCAGCCAGGAAATTCCCTTGCTTGTTGTATAGTTCCATCAAAAGATTATATCCATTTGTCGTGTCCATCGTCATCAGAGTTTCAAATGAAACGGCTTGTTTTTCATCATCTTTCACAAGGTAATACGAAGTTTCCAACTCAAAGAGTTGAAGTAACTCATGAAATATATCCATAAGCTCTGCAATTTGTCCTGCTGTAAGTTCTTCAGCAGTTTCAAATTCTTCAAACGCCATCATTCTCTCGCTTAGCTGGATTAATTGATCCAGGAAAGCAGGATCTTCAAACGCAAGCGTTTCAAAATGAGCAAACAGCTTCTCAAGTTCGTCATCCGTCAGGCCAATCTCAGTGAAGAGGCCATATACTTCATCTAAATTTGCTCCACCGTTCACATAGATATCAACAGCGAGCTCAAGATCTTCGATATACTGATAGTTTTCAATGGAATCTTCATTCTCTTTTAAAAATTGCTCCAGTGCTTCTATAGAGTCAAAACCATAATCTTTCATCAGCTGCATAAGGTTTTCATCATCAATCGGAGTACCTTCCCAGCCGTTCAAATAGAAATCGACATACTCATGAAGTTCTTCCGAAAAGATGATCCATGTGCCATCCAACACATCTTGTCCCTCTTCTATATCTCCATATTCAACTAGAAGTTCATTCAACTCTTCTCGACTCAGGTCGAATTCCTGTAGTACCAGCTGAACAGATTCCTCTGAAAGTGGTGTACCGAGATCTTCCACAGACTCATAATCTTCCAAATACCATTCTTTGCTTTCAAGATAATCGATATAATCCTGCTTTTCCCACTCAATATTTTTCAAAAAATCTTCAAAATCCGGGTCATTAGACTCAATCGCGTATGTCATTCCCGGTACAGCTCCCAAGCCCAAAACCAATACCAAAACTAGCGAAAGTAAACGCTTCATCACTTATCCTCCAAAGGGTTATGTATTTCATATCTAGAATAGTATAATCTCAGAGGGTGAATTTGGATATAGGTATTTTTTTCTATAAAATCAGTAAAGAGCTGCTATTGAAAAAGGCAGCTCTTTGAATATGAATGACTACTTCATTTTGCCTGTATAGATTAGTAGAATTCATGAAATTAGTTCATGAATAAATTTCTATTCATTCTTTAGTAAGTAGGATTACCACATCGGTTCTTCCTTGTTACTTATCTGTATTGCCTTGAATCGTTTGATTAGCAGCTATAAAAACCGCCTCCGCGACTCACATCTCCCCTTAGACCGGGTTCCATTACGATTTATGCTGAGTTTACAGGATTTATGCTGAATTATTTGGATTTATGCTGACTTTTAGAGAATTATGCTGAATTATTTCGTTATATGCTAACTTTTACAAAAATAACCAATCCCCGCCTGCCAACGATGGATGATTCCTAAGCAAAGAACTATTAACAATGCTTTAAAATAAAAAAAATAGAGTGGGTAACCGCGCCCACTCTACATTATTCACACTCCCCGCGGTCAAAATGTTTCCCTTCATTAGGGAGAATGCCTTCCGGCGGTGTCCATACACTCTGGCAAATGTTCTTTTCATCTAATATTGAATAAGTATACGTCCACCCTTTTTCATTTGCGAACTGGACATTCAGGTGATAAGGATTGTACTGCCTCCCGTTTTGACGGCTGATCTCCCACTCTTGACCGGGGTACTTTCCCTCAAGGTAATGATTGAGTTGTTCGGTCTTCCTGGATACTTGATAATCAATCCAATAGGGCCGAAGAGCGAAGAATGACAGTAGTAGGACAGTGGTAGATGATGCAGCAATGATACTCACTCTCCTTATCTTTTCCAGCAATAGAAAAGCGGTAACAAAAAGAATGAAGATAAGAGCAGCAGACAATAAAATCTCTATTCCTGTTATTGGATGCATTGAAATCCCCCTGCCTATATCTTTCTAATCTGATCCCCCGTTCAGTGGCCAATCTAACACTGACAAATCATCAAATGATTCCTGTCCGGATCTTTAAAATTGAACCAATTCCCTTCAATGCCGGTTGTGATTTCTACATTTTTGCTTTTCATATATTCATAGGCTTCTTCGATATTATGTGTGTTTAAATGAAAAGGCGGAACTTTATAAATCGTTTCCTCAGAATAGATTTTACTGTCCAATACGATATCCGTTCCGTTCATAGGCAGTATGTACAGGTGACCGAATAAAATCTCTCCATCTGACGGTAAGCCCAATATGTCACAATACCAGACGCGTGCCCTTTCAACGTCACTCACAGGAATGAAGGCAGCTCCGATTTGATTTACGATTGGTTTTGACATCAACAGTTCCCCCTTTGTTATTGTTGAATGAACCATCATCCAACTCACTACCAATTATTTCAAAATCAGGCAGCTAACTCAAGATGAATTTTCACAAGATCCGGGTTAAGTGATTTAATAAAAAAGACGATGACTCCCATAAGCCATCGCCCCACTATTTCGCATCATACGACTTGCAATCAGCTCCACTCACCAACCTATCGGACCTAATTCCCTATTCATCCCCCACCGGAAATTCAACCGTAAATGGTTTCAACTCCTCCGTAGAAACAAACGATGAGAATTCAAACAGGAGGACTGTATCTTCCAGATTAAAGTCTTGTATCTTTTCTTCTCCTTTCAAATCGAATGTAGATTGGTAATGTCCAGTGTCTTGATCGATTACCTTTGCTTTATTTAATGTAATGCCATGATGTTTAGGCGGAAATGGATTGTCCGGATCAATTTCTGATACATAATCTTTATCGACCAGCCAGAAAGCGTATTCCAGGTTATGATTGATCACTTCTTGTTTATGATCACTTATGTTCTCCGGAAGCCCGGTAAGTTGATAATCCAAGACTAATTGATCGCCCTGCTGCACGACATCATATACTTGTAGCCCTAATCCTAGGCGCTCGCTTTTTAACATAAATGTCCTTATATTGAGGAGCTGCTCTTCTCTTGGAGCTGTTATATTTACCTGCGGATAAAAAGTCAGGGAAGTGATTCCGGCCTTCAGCTTGGTCATCTCTGTCCGAACGGCACTATGATAACCACCTTCTTGTTCCGACTCCTGAAGTATCGTTTGGTTTCCAAACCTATACACATTCCCTTTCTCATCAACCGCTTTTGAAATCCTTATGCCATCATCCTTATATTGGTGCGTGGTTTCATAAACAAGGGAAGACGATTCTTTTGCGGTAAGAATCTCTTTGATCCTGATGCTGGCCCCCATGTCCGGATACTCCTGCCCTTGATCAATCGTAACTTTGCTATTTTGATCCTGCCTAACCGGAATATCAAAATTCCATTCTCCCTTAATACCGTTGATATTATGGATCGTTACAGGAAGAGTGAAATTCTCCTTAAATGTTTCATGGGGGTAGTCCATTTTCCATTGAAAATGAAACCCATTTTCCACTTTCCTTATATCCCGTGACTGACCGTTCAGCCAGGGATCATTGTCTCCCTTATTGTGTTCAAAGTTCACGTCAAAACTGACTTCGCCTTCTTCGTTCCGGCCATTTTCAACTCCGTCGTCCACAAATCCGGTGATGGACACGACACTTCCATCAAAATAAGCAGAGGTCAATTTGACCGTTACTCCATTTTTCGTAACTGCTTGATTTAGTTCGGTGACAGCATTCTGACTGGCGAGACCCATCCCCCTTTGATCGTTGAATTCTTGAAAAATCCCGCCGATTAACGGAGCGTTGGCCAAGACATGATTCATCGCAGGACTTACAAATCCGGAAGCAATCGTGATGCCAAGAACAGCGACTGCAGAGGCAGCACCGGCAAGCACCTTCTTTTTCTTTCCATGCCCTCTGTTCCCGTCCCGGTTGATCCCTTTGGAAATGGCATTCAATACTTTTTCTTTCGGCACCGGAATTTGTTCAACTGCCTTATTTAGCTCCTTATTATCCATGGGACCTTTCCTCCTCTTTTTCATAAACCTTTTTTAACTCTGCTTTTCCTCTGCTTAAGTAGGTTTTCACGGTGTTCTCCGGGATGTCCATCACAGTGCTGATCGTCTTGATCGAATAATCATGATAGTAGAATAGAATAATGGCGGTACGGTGATTCACTTTCAGCTGTCCAATGGCATGTAAAAGCTGTGATGACCCTTCAATGTCCGGGGTGGATTCATCCGGCACGTTGGACAAATAGTCATCGTTCATCGGCACTACTTTGCCTCGTTTCCTGATCACATCCACCGCACACCGGATCACAATCCTCGTCAGCCATGTCAGGAAATACTCCGGATGCTTCAACGAATGGATCGATTTATAAGCCTGATAGGCCGCTTCCTGTACGGCATCCAATGCATCTTCTTCGTTATGTACATAGAGATAAGCAGTCCTGTAGATTCTTTCGTAGTGCTGCTGAACTAATTTTTCAAAAGCGTTCTTACTGCCTTTTATCGCTTTTTTAACTAGTCGTTCGTTTTGTTTTTGCACCTATTTTTCCCCCCCTTTACTCATTAGTGGGATGTATTCTTAAGAAAAGTTTCAAATTTATGTGTTTTTCTTGAAAAGCATGCCATGGAAGTCGATTTCTGCGTTCAAAAATATAAACAGAAACCGATTTTGGCAGATGCGGGGACAGTACTTCTACTGATTTTCACAGTGGAATCCAGCCATACAGTGAAGATTATTGATGATTATGTCCCGTTTTTACTTATAATAAAGAAAAAGCAGAGCGGGAACCGTCCACACTCTACTCCATACTCTCCCCAAGCACATGCTTCGAGAACCACCCTAAATTCTGCTCCATAACAGCCGCATTCACCCCCGGCTGCTCAGAACTATAAGCCATTCCTTTAATAACAACTAAATCAGTTTCCACTCCCATATCCCTCAATCCTCTATACAGCTCATATGCATTGGTTATCGGAACCCTTGCATCCTCTTCACCATGCTGAATCAAAGTGGGCGTACAGGCTGATTTAATATAGTTCATCGGCGATGTTTTCTCGTAAACCTCCGGATCGTGCCATGGTTCATTTCCTAAATGCATCCTGATAAACCAAGGGATATCTGTAGTCACATAATGGTGGCGCCAATTCGTGATCCCGCCGCCGACTGACACCGCCTTGAACCGGTCACTGTAGGTGGAACAGAAAGCTGAAATGAATCCCCCCTGGCTCCATCCCATCACCCCGGCCCGGTCCTTATCGGCAATCCCCTTGTCAACGAGGGCATCCACCCCTGATATCACATCCTGGTAGTCACCGATTCCGAGGTTTCGATAGTTCGCTTTTAAAAATTCATTGCCGTAACCGGAACTGCCTCTGTAGTTTGGTTCCAGCAAGATAAAGCCTTTTTCAATAAAAGTTTCAATCGGATACTTATCATTGAAACAGCCTGAATGGATCGGGAAGGACGCCCACGCCGGTCCGCCGTGAATGACCACCAATAAGGGATATTCTCCTTTCTCATCAAACCCAGCCGGCGTTGTTAAAACCCCTTCTATCTCAAGGCCATCATGACTTTTCCACGAGATGACTTCCCTGTTGCTTTTAAGCTTTCCTTTAAAAAAGCTGTTTTCATCCGTTATCTTTTCACCGTCCAAATAGACTTCAAAGGTTTCATTCGGCCGCGCTTTGGTATAGGAAAGATACTTTCCATCCCCTGTTATGGATGCATCCAGTATAAAGCCATCCTTGCTGACCATTTCCACCGAGCCATCCTCGGATAACAACCCTATACAAACATTCGTTTTATCCTGCCATTTGATTAAAATCCCTTTGGCTGTCCACCGTAAAGGAACAACCGTACTATCAATATCTGTGAGAGGCTGAATCCGCTCACCGGTACAAAGATCGACTATCTCCAGCGTATTGTCTTGTATTTGAGTTTGATAGTACTCCTTCTCCCTTATGCTTGCTGAGTAACATAATTTGCTGCCATCGGGGGAAAAGCACAGGCCCCCTCCCAGCAGCTTATCGACATTCAGCTTTTGCAGCCCGCCGGCTTGCATATCTAGTATGTATAAATCTCGATTAATAAAATCTTTCATATCCGGGCTTTGGGCAGCCATCAATACAATCTTTTTCCCATCATTTGAAATATCAAATTCATCGATATGAAATTCCATACCGTCAGTTAGTTGGTGCGCCGCGCTGTTTTCACCAGAACCCTTGTAATATAAACAATGATTCCGATATTCCCTGCCTGCATGATGGAAATCTCCATAGATCTCCCTACGTCTCTTGATTTTCTCAGATTCTTTTGACTGCGCAATATAATAAAAACCGTTGCCGGCAGGATCCCATTTGAATGCACTTACTCCCTCTTCCTCATCTGAGATCTGAACCCTTCCTTCACCATCCAATGACTCTACAAAAATTTGATTTCCTCCATTAACCGTACGAAGGTATGCGAGTTTGCTAGAGTCAGGCGACCATAAAGGGGACGTACCCTCTACAAACTCGTAAGGTTTCCCCTTATCTTTTTCATAGATCCATATGTGATTCTTATATGTATTGTCTTTCCAGTCAGCTGTACGGTTGACGAAGGTTGTTTTTTTGCCGTCGTCACTAATGTGGAGGCTTGATATGGTTGGTAATGAGATGAGGTCTTTTATAGTTGGATATGTTTTTCCGGTCATTTTCATTCATGAGACTCCTAGTCTTTGGTGGTATCGTCGTAGACTTAAAGATTTTGTTAATACCAATTATTTCAAATAAATATAAAGAACTCAATCTATTTTTCCAGATACCTGTCCCTTTTACTCGCCAGTCAGGTGCAGACTTGACCATACTTGAAATCGTTGAAGTTTCCCTTCAAAACGAGTCATTTCCTTACTGGATTGAAGAATTTTCACCGGGATTAAGGTAAAAATCTGGTTTCCCTTTTCAAAAAAAGCTCTTTTCAAAATAAAAAAGGGGTTGCTTGATGATTTATGATCCTGATTCGGGATTTATGATCCCCAATCCGAATTTATGATCCTATATCGAAATTTACGATCCTGAATCCAAAAATACGATCCTAAATCAAAATATATGATCTTCTGATAATTATTCTAAACAAGAAGCTACCCTCAGCAACTAGATCCCCAAATTAAAAACTGGCCCCCGGACCTGTCCCCATGGGCCGCGTCTTCAATAAGCTGTAGGCGGACATGAAGAATTCATAAAGAAATTTGGACCACATTAAGTGTTTACTCCACCATCCGCGGCCCCACCACATGAAGCACAATATCCGCCATAAAATGAGCAATCATCGCAAACTCGAGACCCATAAAGACAAAAAGCGCCCCAAATACCAGCCCCCCGATCCCGTTGATCACGAGCATACTGAGTACGAGCCCCAGCGTCATCTCCAAATTGGCGGCTGCCACACTGTAATGCATAACCCCGAAGACCAGAGATGAAATGACGATCGCCGTCCATATCTTCGGTTTCGTCACCGCCCCTTTCGTAAATTTCATGAACAACCAGAGTATTACCGTGACAAGAAACAGCCGGAAGATCGACTCTTCGTTCACGGCCGCCCCGAATGACCCCAATGTGCCAAGCCACCAGGCCGGCTCATTCAATGAGGAATTGTCCACACCGAGCGGTTTTGAGACGATCAGACTGAAGATACTGATGGCCACTCCAGCCAGGATCCCGTACAGGGCGGAATGAATACCATTCATCTTAAAAGAACGAAGCGGCTGGCTTTTATTGAAAAATACCTCGATGACAGGAGCACCCAGCTTTACTTTTTTAGCGAGCCACAGCCCGATGAACAACAGGATGCCCGCCTCCAATAAAACCTGGACGACATAAAACAGGGTGAAGGACAGCTTGCTCAGCCCCATGACTTCATGAAGGTTTTCCCTAGCAATTGCGTAAGGGGCGATCGCCAATGCCCCCAGAATGTTAAGGAAAAGCAGGGCGAAATACACCCTCCAGTTGATCAAAGCAGTCCGTTTGCTTTCGACAGCTGCAGCAGTGAACCGTTCTTCTTCCATTTCTTCGGTCTCATCATAATCTACCGTCCTCTCCTTAAGGTCACTGATGAGAGCTTCGGGATCATCCATGTAGATCAAGGCCTTCCCAACCTCTTTTTTCTGCCCGAAATAGCCGCGTGCGTATATCGGTTCCTTAAAGACGATTTCATATTTCAGTTCATCGGTCATCCCGAAGATCCGGGTCAACACCCTCGGAAGCGCGGTGACATGGAAGACATTCTTTTCATGTATTATGCCGCCGTGTTTATGATAATGAGTTTTTGCAGGCTGGATGGTTTCGACATCCATGATGTGAAAGCGCAGCGACCTTCTCGCCCCGATGTTCATCAGGACATGGTTCCCTTTTAGCTGGATGGGGGAATTTCTAACGAGGTTATAATCTCCGAGCATGTAGAGGATCGTGTAGACATGAAGCACAACCAGGATGTTTGCGCGGAGGGGATCTACTTCTTTTAAATAGATGTGAAACACGATGCCTTCGATCACCTGTTCATGAAGGAGCGCGATGAACAACCAAAAGTAGTTTGAACCTTTGTGGTAGGCATAGGAGCGGACTGCATTATCTCCCTTCTTTTTCACCTTCCATCTGAAGAATGCATGAAAGAAGATCACCCATTCTTTTTTCAAAATGGTGACGAACGGGTTCGTTTCCATGTCCCCCCGTCTGTACTTTACAAACAGGATGACAGCACCGGCTTCCGCCAGCATGATTAAAATGATGATGGAAATGATCATCTGCGTGTCCATCTTACTCCCCCTTTGGCTGATCTGTAAGATTCCCTTATGTAACTTTCTTCCTATTTATAATGTACGTTTTTCCTGACACCAACTATAGGGGTGTTTCCTTTTTTTAGAAATTTAGACATAAGATTGTGACGATACTGTTAAAATATGTATTTTTCATTGACTAAGGTATGAAGTGGCCAGCTAACTAAGAGCTAAGATCCTGCCGCTAAAATCGGGGTTATCAGCTTCCAGCCGTAGGACTTAACTTCTATGTAAGGCTGTAAAAGATAAATATTTGTCTTTTTTCAGCTGAAAAATTTGGAGATAACCATAAGTTTCAACTCAAAACAGAGTGAAGAAGATTAATAGAGTTCATTTTCCCTGGATAACATCCGGTTGAAAGTAACCTGGATGCTGGATACGATCCTATTTTGGAATTTATGATCCATTCGACAAAAAATACGGTCCTCTTTCGAAATTTATGATCCTGTTTTCAAAAATACGATCCTAAATCAAAATATATAATCCTATGATAATTAGTCAAAACTGACAGCACCCTTCCCATCCCTGGAAAATGGGACACGGGACCTGTCCCCATGTCCCGCACAAAAAAGAGCAGCCCCACAACAGGACTGCTCTCCCCACTCAAAATCAACTCAAAACAAACGTCACAATCGAATGCCCCGAAAGATCAAACGTCATCGCTTCATCCGAACCGCTAAACGCAATCGAAACGTCTTCCTTATCATCCCCAGCATTCATCACAACCACCGCAACCCGGCCGTCCGGATTCTCAAATGCCGTGGCCGTAACACGATTTGAAGAAACTCCGCTCCAAATCCGGCGGCCACCAGCCTCGATATACTTGCTGAAATGCCCTATATAGTAGAATGAACTATTATAATGCACCTTATCGTTCACTGTATCCACGATGACCGGTGCATCGCAGTAGTTGCCAACGTGGTTCGGTCCGCCTTCTTCGTTCAGAACGAGATTCCAGTCGATCCAAGCTTCGAGATGATTGTTCAGATCGCCAATGATATTCCTCGCATACCGCTCGCCGGTGTGCCAGGCACCGACCTGCACGCCGCCTTCGATGCATCCTTCCGTAAAGATAAGATGCTTATCGGGGAACGCATCGTGAACCTTTGAAAGATTCTCGAATTCCTCCGACACGTACCAGTGGTTGCCGGTTCCCCATACATACTTAGCCGCTTCCGGATCAGACAGCACTGCACTCGCACGTTCAAAAATGACGTCTCGGTTATGATCCCAGATAATGACCTTCACATCGCCGTGACCGTTCCGCTCAAGGGATGGCCCGAGATGGTTCTTGATAAAGTCACGTTCTTCTTTCCCGGTGTACAGGCATGAATCCCAAACCTGCTTCGCTTCTGGCTCGTTCTGAATGGTGATCCCCCAAATCGCGACGCCTTCTTTTTCCATGGCGTCAATGTACTTTGAATAGTACTCTGCCCAAACCTCATCAAACCCCGGCAGCAGCTTGCCGCCGTTGTTCATTTCACCGTTCGATTTCATCCACGGCGGAGGGCTCCAAGGTGATGCCACGATAGACAGCTCCCGGCCCGCCGCCTTCACTGCGTCATGAATCAAAGGAAGGACAAGCTTCCTTTCGCGTTCAATCGAGAAGCTCTCTAGAGACGTGTCCCCTTCTTCCACATACGTGTAATTTTCCAGCGAAAAGTCACAGCTGTTAATATGGGTGCGTCCGAGACGGTAGCCAAGCCCTTCCACAGGATCAAAGTAACGCTTGATCACTTCGGCCCTCTTCTCAGGGCTGACAAGAGACAAACTGTAAGCCGCCGCTTCCGTAAACGCTCCGCCGAACCCGATCATCTCCTGAAATTTCAGCCCGGGATCAAGTTCGATGTGGGGCTCTTACATTTCCATCCTTGTCTTTTCCTAAATCGAATACATATGGTACATACTTATCCTTGATTTCTTCAACATTGTACGGATCCTCGGAAAGGTTCTCCCAGTATCCTGCATCCACCCATTGTTTAAGGAAGGCAATTTCCCCTGTGAACACGTCAGGAGTCCCGACACCGCTTTCAAGAACAGGCTTGAGCTTAGTCGGATAATCCGCGATCGGAACGATTGTCAGTTCCACTTTGACCCCATTCTTCTCTTCAAACTTCGTGATAGGCTTCTTCAACTCATCCGTAAATGACCAGATCTTCAAATCAACATCTTTGTCTTTTTTGCCTCCTGATGATTCCGAGCTTCCGGAACAGCCGGCAAGCACCCCTGCAAGCAGGACCGCTGTCATAAATAATGCTAGAAACTTCTTCATGTTTATCCCCCTTTGTCCTTTATGGATATATGTGGTCGAAATCGGTTTCGGTAAAACTTGCAAAAAAATCATGGGTGCCGCTGTTGATTTCCCTGCAAAACTGGGAAGTCTTACACGGAAATCAACAGCTGGAATATGTTTCCGAAACCGGTTTCGAAATCACCTAAAAAATTTTTATCGTGCCTGGAGTCCAGGCACTAGTTTATCGATGTACAGGACTCCCTGATGATGAGCTCCACTGGGATGATGTCCGTGGTCTTCATCTTTTTCTTCTCGTTCATCTGATTGATCAATAACTGCCCGGCACTTGCCCCGATTCGGTCCGTATCCTGCTTGACCGTTGTCAGTTTCGGTGTTACATACGCAGCCATGTCAATATCGTCATAGCCGATGATGGAGATATCCTCGGGAATTCTTAACCCCTTCTCCTTGATGGCTTCCATTGCGCCAATTGCCATATGGTCACCGGATATGAATACTGCGGTAGGTCTTTCTTCCAGAGACAGAAGTGTGTTCATCGCTGCCCTTCCTTCATCAATGGAGAAGAATCCGCCATTCACCAAATATCCCTCACGGATCGGCAGGTTCGACTCTTCCATGCCTTTCCTGAATCCTTTGATTCGCTGGGCGCCGGCATCAATGCCCGGATCCCCGGATATATGAGCGATTTTCGTATGCCCCAATGAGTGAAGATAATTCACGGCGAGCCTGCCGCCCTCGATATTATCCGAGTAGACCACACTGCAATTCTGGCCCGTCATATCAATCACCACGATCGGCACATGACTGTTGATCATCTCCTGCACCTGAGGGTCGTTCGGGTCTGAACAAATGACCACGATCCCGTCAACAGCGCGGTAAAGGAAGTGCTCCAGATAACTTGTATCCCGCTTGCGCAGATTCCGTGAAGCAAAGATCAAATCATAGCCTTCACGCTCCACGTACTTGCGGAAACTCTCAATGATCGCATTGAAGAAAGGATGCTTCATCCCCACCTCATTGTCCTCGGCGAACATCACACCGATCGTCCACGACTTCTTTGTCGATAACGACTGAGCGTGTGCGTTCGGGAGATAACCCATCTCGGCTGCCGCATCGAGGATCTTCTGTTTTGTCTTCGGACTCACATCCGCATAATTATTAAAAGCCTTGGATACCGTCGTACTGGAAACCCCAGTTTTCTTCGCCAAATCATAAATCGTAACCATCGTTGTCCCCTCTTCATCGAAAGCGCTTTCGTTGATGTTATTATAGCCCAGAAAAAATAGATGTGCAATAGAATTTTCAAAAAATTTTGGAGGGGTTGTTTTGGCGGGCTTCGGGCGGGTTTGTTGTCCCTGTTCTGGCGGGACGGGGGGGACAGGGACCTTGTCCCGGCTGTATTTATTGTCTGGGCCATGGGGCATGGGAACGGGTCCCCCGGATCTTTTTCAACTTAAAGTGACTGGTCCCATTTTTTCTCCCATCGTAAAGTAGAATGATTCTAAGTGGCGCGTAAAAGCGAAATCTTGCTTGTATATCAGAAATGTGGCTTTTATTTTTCAAATTTGGATTGTAACTCTGGAAAGTGGCTTGATTCCTGCCGCAAACATGAGGTTTCGCAGCTTCCCTCCAGCGGATTCAACTTCTATGTAAGATTGCAGAATATAAATTTGTCTTTTTTAAAGGTAAGGGGTTGTTTTCTGGTTTAAAATAAACAAATAGATTCATATTCGTTTAGCACTAGGCTCCCGTTGAATCATCTTTTGTTAGATACAATCTACTTTTCAATAACCATATGTAATATTATGGTTATAGAGCTTACCAACCGTTTCTGTGGCTAACCTCTTGGAAATGAATAATAGTTTGGAGGCCGGGATCATGAAAAACTATTATGCCATCTTCTTTTGCTTGGCCATCACACTCCATAATATCGAGGAAGCCTTGTGGCTGCCGGGGTGGTCTCAAAAGGGGTTATCCATGCAAAAGCCCGTAACGCAAGACGAATTTCACTTTGCGGTACTGATCATTACTGTCCTTGCCTATCTCGTTTCGTTTCTTTATGTACGTTTCCCCAACTCTGTATTTATGAAGCGGGCATTCATTGGATTTTTAGGGTCTATGATAGTAAATGCCATTTTTCCGCATTTAATCGCCGCCATTGTGACAAAAACCTACGCTCCGGGCCTTGCTACAGGCTTACTTTTAGACATACCTATCAATAGCATGATCCTTTACAGATTACATACGATAAATCTCATTACCAGAAAGGAAATTTTCATTTCCACGGTTGTTACAGGAGTTCTATTACTGGCCATGATTCCTGCATTGTTTATTCTTGGTGATACGATCATTTTTTAAAAAGATTACGGGGACAACCCCCTTATGCATAGGAAGGAAGGAATATCATGCAGCACCATATCATCAACAAGTTCAAATACTACTCCACCCCACCCGCCGAAAAAGTCCATCATTATAAAACAGTCATTATCTATCACGGCTGGGGCGGGTCGGCCACAGGATACGAGGATGCAGCAATAAAATTATCAAAAGAAGGATATCAAGTCATCCTTCCAGAAATCATCTTCCACGATACAAGAGAGTGCTGGAAAACCATTTCGACCGGGAAACTACGCAGCATTATTTCTGGCAAACAATCTTTGAAAGCATCGATGAGTTTGATGACTTCGTCACTGCCCTGGGGCTGCATCGAGAAGATATCGTGGTAGCCGGAAGTTCCATGGGAGGGTTCATCGCAAATGGAATCTTCGCCCGTGAATCCTGTCTTTCCGGGCTCGCCAATATCAATGGATCCGGGTCGTTTCTTTTGGCCGAAAAGCTATTCAGAGAAAAGGATGACCGTGGAGAAATTTCATATCAAGATGAGGAGAAATTAAGAAGGTACGACCCGATAGGAAGAATAAACTGCACCTCCCCCGTCCTCCTTATTCATGGGGACGCTGATGAAATCATTTCGATCGAGGGACAGAAAGACTATTACCGGTACCTGATGGAAAGAGAAAAAAGAACACATGTGAAATTCAAGATTCATAGCGGTGTGAATCATATTTTTACTGCTGAGATGGTTGGGGATTTGGTAGAGTGGTTGAATGACATAACCTAACAGGAAGAACAATGGCACAGATGATCCCCCGCTCCCTCGGACGCGGGACCTGTTCCCACGCCCTGCCTCACTCAACCTCCCCGACATTAAGCAGCCTCATATGCTCTTCAGGAATATTCCCATTCTGAAAGCTCGATCCATTCACCGCACTTTCTGGAAAGAAGTCCTCACCATTTTCATCAAGCGGGATCCAGCCAAAGCTCAAATAAGGCTGAGGGTTAAAATCATCAATAAATGATGACCCCTGCCCCAGCTCCTCAGCCATCGCTTCCATCACAGCAATCCAATCTTCCGGCAGCTTCATGACCCCATATGGATTCTCCTGAAAAGAGACTTCCTTTTTCATCTGGATACTCGGATCGTAATGATGCTTCGTACCTGAAATGGAATAATACCTTTCCCTGATAAAAAAGTAATTCAATGTATCTACCCTGTCTTCTGCCGGATCGATATTCCATACGATGCGATAAGTCGCCGGATCATCGGGATAGATTTTCCATATCTTTGGCTCACCTGCTGTCCGTACTTTACCAAGCTTCCATTCACGCTGTTTCCAGACCCAATTGCTGACACTATATCTTCCCTCTTTTGACTTAAAAGGTGCCACAGCATGCTTATCATCAATCCTAATCGTCTCCTGAATCTCATCGGCATCCGCTTCCGGAAGCAATTCATTGATCTCCTTCACCATCTGCTCATTCCCAGGAAGAGGTGAAGGAGGTGAAAAATAAAACCAATAGATTGCTAGAGTACCAGCCAGCAAAAAGATAATGATTCCAAACGCTAACCTTTTCTTTTTCCCTTTTGTCACCTCGTCACCTCCTCCTTCATAAGGATCGAATCATTGGACCTAAAATACAATTGATCACGAGAGGTCGTAATCAGAATACCTCTCCCGTCTCTTTCCACATAGATGACCGGGTACATCCCGCTCCCCCACTTAGGTGAAGTTCCCAGCAGCTGATAAGGAAACCGCTCATTCTTGTTCCGATAGCCATCCGATTGGTGATACATCTCTTCATACCACACATCACTTACCACTTTTTCCTGCTTCATGGATGTCAGCTGATCTACTAATCTACCTTTATCGAGGACCACACCCTCTTCTCCTGATGGATGAGTATGGGCAATCGAAGCGTCACCCGCATCTGCTATATGCGTCGATGCATCATGTGGAGGATACACCATCGCATAAAACGGGATCGAAATCAATGCTGCCGCCAAAAAAACGAAATTCCCGGCAAATCCAAGCCACGCAAACGACCGGTAATGATCCCACCTGTCTTCTTTCCTCTTCAAAATTCCATACAACCCCCATACACCAAGAGGCAGAATAGGGATCTTCACCAGAGTCCCTTTCAGCTCCCAATTTATCGAGAAAGAAATCAGACCAGCCACTATAACAACAGCAATCTTCCATACTTTTGGTTTCACCTGCTGTCTTTTATAAATCCTAAAAGCCGCCAACCCGATGAGCACCCATGCCGCTAGGTTCATCCCTACAGATACAGCGTCGGCTGCATAATTAAAATCAAACATACTCCCCTTCCCTTTCTCTTTATACTAAAATCTACTTTCATTATAATCCTTTATTCTAACATTAAGTACCTAACGCAAAAAGGCCCGTCCCTCGCTGCGGTAAAACTTTACCGTAACGCGGGACGGGCCTGAGAAGGGGGCGGACTAAAGGAGCGTGCCAGGGGGCCAGGTACCATGATTCACCTGGCACCTAAAAGAATAAATTTGTCTTTTTTAACTGAAAAGATAAGGCTAACGATGAAGAATAAGCTAAAAACAGAGTGAAGAAGACTAATAGGGTTCGATTTTCCTGGATAAGACCGATTGAAAGTGACCGGGAAGCACGATATGATCCTATTTGGGAATTTATGATCCCTTCGACAAAAAATACAATCCTCTTTCGGAATTTATGATCCTTTTTTCAAAAATACGATTCTAATTCAAATTTTATGATCTTCTGATAATGATTCTAAACTGGATTGGCACCAGATCTCACCTGTAAAACGACCAGTTGAAATGTCCCCCTGTTCCATCTTGAATACGAATCACGGGACCTGCCCCCATGAGCCACTATGCCCCTTGCCTCTCCATTCCTGTACATGGAGACAGCCCCAAAATTCATGCCTTCCCTCTATACCTACTTAGGTATATAATTAAATAGACTTTCATACATTCATTAGAGATTAAAAGATTGATATACTCAATTCACTAAAATACCTGAATAGGATGAATCACAGATGAAGACAAATGCTAATTTTGCAACAAATGAAGAAGCCATCACAAGGTGTCAGGATTCTTCTCAACATCAGCAGGCTCTCTATAAAAAAACATTGATCATCATCATGATCGCGCAGGTCTTTGGAGGCGCCGGTCTTGCTGCCGGCATTACGGTGGGAGCACTTCTCGCTCAGGATATGCTCGGGACGGACAGTTTTTCCGGTGTGCCGATCGCCTTGTTCACTCTCGGTTCAGCCGGGGCCGCCCTCTTTGTCGGACGAGTGTCACAAAAATATGGAAGACGGATCGGCCTTTCCATCGGTTTCATCATAGGAGGCATCGGGGCAGTCGGCGCCGTCGCAGCGGCTGTCACGAATTCCATTACCCTTCTGTTCGTCTCGCTCCTGATCTACGGCGCGGGTACGGCCACGAACTTACAGACCCGCTATGCAGGTACGGACTTGGCCAAGCCTTCACAACGGGCCACTGCGGTCAGCTTTGCCATGGTATCCACAACATTCGGGGCGGTTGCAGGCCCCAACCTGGTTGATGTGATGGGCAGATTTGCTGAATCGATCGGCATCCCGCCACTCGGAGGCCCGTTCATTCTGGCATTTGCGGCCTACACCCTTGCCGGGATTGTCATCTTTATCTTGATGCGCCCGGATCCATATATCGTGGCAAAAGCTCTCTCTGTTCCATTGAAATCTGCAGGCGGTGGCACTGCTGCTGAAGCGACCGCTTCTACCGAGAAGAACAAACGAGGCATATTCCTGGGATCAACCGTGATGATCTTAACTCAGATCGTCATGGTCGCCGTCATGACGATGACCCCTGTTCATATGGGCCACCACGGCCATGGATTGACGGCCATCGGTCTCATCATCGGCATCCATATCGGTGCGATGTACCTGCCGTCTCTTGTCACTGGAATCCTGGTTGACAAAATCGGGCGGATGCCGATGGTCCTGGCGTCAGCCCTAACGCTTCTGGCTGCAGGGATCCTTGCAGCGGTGGCACCGACAGATTCAATCGTCGGCCTTGCGATTGCGCTCGCCCTTCTCGGACTCGGCTGGAACTTCGGACTGATCAGCGGAACTGCGATCCTTGTCGACTCGACAGACCCTGCCACCCGCGCAAAAACTCAAGGATCCGTGGACGTCTTCGTTGCATTGGCCGGGGCTTCCGGCGGTGTGCTGTCAGGCGTCATCGTTGCGTTTTCCAGCTATCCGGCCCTTTCCATCGGAGGGGGAGTTATTTCTCTGATACTCATTCCGGCGATGGTCTGGTTTCTTGTGGGTTCGAAGCAAGCCGGAAGATAGCACGGAAGTTTATGATTAACGGTTTTAATGATACAGGGCTTGAACTCTTTAAAAGAGTTCAAGCCCTTATTTCATCTTCAAGCAAAAAACCATCTTTTTTCAAGAAAAAACTCAATATTATAACCGATTATTGCCAGAAAACCCTTCGCAGCAGCTAACTATCTAGCCATTTATGAATATTGAGCCTTTACCTCACCAAATCACACAAAATCAACTACCAACTCGTACACTGCCTCTCACTTATTATCGAAATCTTACATTTTTTTATAGAAATCAAAAGATTTATTATCGAAAAACGAAACTTTATTATCGAACTCATGAAAACTGCCCATCTCAATCATCGATAATGTTGTGATGTGATCGATCCAGGCACGTTATTATCAAATTCAATCCGTTATCATCGAACCAAACCGATCCCACACTACATATAAAAAGGACCGTTCCCGACTCAGTGTACCAGGAACAGCCCCCATCAAATTAACACCGCACATACTTCCGCTTAAACCCAACCTTCCCCCGGTCAACCATCTTCTGAATATCTTCAGAAGCCTTCAAAACACTGGTCTTCTTCCCGTCCCGCTTCATCTCCACCGGTCCGATCTCCTCCGCAATCCCGACCGCCTTCTCATGTAGCGGGACATAGGAAACCGCGACTGTGTACACGAAATTATTCATCGCGGATTTCGTCCGTTCTGGAGCATCATGGATGGTCTCTTTGACTTTTTCAAGCATACCCTCAAGCTTTTCCGTGGAAAATTCATGATCCTTACGATTCCCCAGCAGCCAGCAGTAGCAGCTCCACCCAGCCGACATCCGCAGCTCTTCACCACTCGCGATCCATTTATCGGCAACTTCCTGCGCAATATCTGATTCAGCAAGCGTCACAGCCACTACATAATCCGACAGCATATAAAAATAAGCCCCGTCCATCCAGCGGTCATAATCCGCTTCGGTCATGGCCTTCGGATCGGCGATGATGCCTGCGAAGTACATGGCGTCGTAGTTTCCGGTAGCGTACAGTTCTTCCGCCAGCTCCTGATTGATCTTGATTTTTTTCACAATCGGCTTCATCGCACCGGTCGCAACGCCAAACAACGGTTCCTTCGCCCCATTGGATATGTACATCTTTTTCATCCGTTCCTTGCCGAGCGCTTCAAGTTCCTGCATCACCGTTTCGGCATCCAGATTGTCCATTCCCTTGGCTTCGTTCACCACTGCTTCGTCGATGCTGCCCTTCTTATTTCCCATAAACGACAGCCCCTTCTCGCCAAGAGCCTCCTTCAAAATCCTCACAGCTTTCGGTCCGACCCCATGGATCTTCAAGATATCGTTTTCCGTCACTTCGGTAAACTGCTCCATCCTGTTAAATCCTGCGTTACGAAGCCCGCGTTCCGCAGGCTTGCTTATCTTCGGCAATTCGCTTTCCTGTGTCATTTCCGCTTTCATATCCAAGTCCTCCTTATCAGTTTCCCGTTTAGTATTAGTATTCTCTTTCCTTCCTGTTTTTCCTTCACAAAAAAAGAGCCGCCGCTATGACAGCTCTCTCCTTACGCCTTACATTTCAGTGCTCACCACGGGTTTCCCCGCTTCGATCAATACTTGGTCGCGGCCGAGCATGATGGAAAGCAGAATGGTAAATAATCCGGTTCCGATGAGGAGCCATTCGATGGCGATGATGTCTGCGATCGGACCGAAGATCAGCATACCGATCGGCATCATGGATGTCGAGATCATACCCATCACACCGAAAACCCTTCCGAGATAGTTTTCTTCAATCTTCTCCTGAAGCAAGACCATCGTCGGTGTATTAAAGATTGGCATGGCGATTCCGAATAGAACCATGAACACCAGGTACATCCAGAAAAGCGGGGCAACACCAAGCGCTAAGGTGCAGAACCCCATAATCAAACTTGCGAATGTCATGGTTGCGATCTTATTCTTGAATCCGCCCCATGAGGCAATGATCCCCCCTCCCGCCATCATACCGACAGAGAAGGCGATCTCAATTGCGGTCAGCCTCCAGATATCATCGCCGAAGCTTCGTGCTACCTGCAGCGGCGTCAAAAAGGCAGCCGGTGCCATCAGCACGAAGAAAATCGCGAAGAACAGGAAGAATTTCTTCAGGAACCCGTGGCTGTTGACGTATTGCAAGCCTTCTTTGAAATCACTGAAATAGCTTGCCGTCTGTTTATCCGCTGCCTTCTGATGCACAGAAATCTTCAGGAATGCAAGCAATGTGAAGATGGCAATCGCTGCCGTGATCACATCGATGAAAAAGATGATTTCAATCGACGCTATCGCGAGTAATGCCGCACTGACCATCGGGGCCACGAACATGATGACAGCCTGGATGCTCCCATTGACCCCATTTACCTTCGTCAATTTATCCTTCGGAACAATCTGCGGCAAAATGGCCCCGACGGCAGGTGTCTGAATACCGGTCCCTAGCGCACGGACCGCCGCCATGACAAACAGCAGCCAGATCGAATCATATCCCGCCATAAAGAGAATCGCGAGAATCAACGTCGAAAATGCGATCAGGCCATCCGACAGCATGATCAACAGCTTCCGGTTATATCTGTCCGCCCACACACCCGCAACCGGGGATAAAAGGAAGGTAGGGATAAACCCGCAAATGATGAACAATGTCATCATCAGACCGGACTCCGTCGTCAACGTGATATGCCACATGATCGCATACTGCACCAGCGCAGATCCGAACAGCGAAATCGTCTGGCTGCTCAAGAAGAGAATGATATTCCTCAGCCAATTTTCCTTATCATTGTGTTTGACCATATCCATATCCCATCACTCATTTCTATTAAGTTGAAAAAAACCAAGCTCATTCCTGTTCTTAGGCAACAAAAAAAGAAGGGAGACTCCTCCCCTCTTTTAAAAGATAACCATCAAACATTGGTTTTCCTTAAAGACAGACAGATCCATCCCATCGCCCTGAACAAAGGCAGAGCCCCCAAACATATTCAATTCGCAATTGAATCATCGGAACGTAATCTCATTGAAGCTGTCAAAAGAAAAACCCCCGTTTCTATTATGAGTAAGATAATCGTAGCAGAGGAGTAGCAGCGTGGCAACGGTTTTTATCAATGACTTCCTGTCCTTTTTCTGGGTATCGGCTATTTGCATAGCCAGGGGGGATATCCACGTTTTCACCGCCGATTCTCATTCATCCACCCAACCGCATACTCAACCATCTTCCTCATCGGGATCAAATAACTCCTTGCTTCACCGACCTTGCCTTCTATTACTTCGTTTGTGTCCCGCTCAAAATCGGCAAATAGTTTATCAAAATCGTCCGATTCATTGTTGATGTCCCGATAAGTTGTCCAAACTTCCCCTTCACCCTGTTTCACTTTTACATCCCATATTTTTTCTTTGATAAATGTGTTTTCCTGCCTGTATTCCGCCAGGTGGAGGGAAGAATTTGAATCTGTGGGTGCACCAAGTAACAGGATATATCCACCCAGTTCATACATTTTACCCAGAGGCGAATTTTCATTTAAAGCGAAATCCATCCTATGGCGTGCTGTTATGTATCGAGCGTCTTTCCCCCAGGCAGAAAATGATGCGTGGGGATGGGCGCTTCTGTAGACTTCATTCTGTTTCCTGAATGTCTCAGGTATAAAGCCCATATACCATGTAGGTGTCAGATCCGGGTGATACGTCGGCATATTGTCGCGGATGATCTTCAACTCTTCCTCTGTATAACCGCTTCCATATTCAGCAGGGTCACAAAGCTGCTCGGTCTGCGTAGGCATCACGATGTTCCCCTCCGCACCAACGGTTTCTTCCAATGCCAGTATAACCGAAACAGGGCCCCCGATAACCCTTCCGATTGATTTTAAAGAAGAATGCACAATGACGGTCATGCCCCTCTTCAAACCTAATACTTTCAAATCTTCTATCATTTGAATTTTCGTTATGAGTTTCCCTTTTCCCATGAGCCTCTCAACCTCTCGTACCTGCATCATTTTTGTCTCTATATGAAAAATTCGACACAGGAAAATGATTTCCTTGTTCTATCAGGTGGACGAGGAGGACTAAGCTAGGGGTGCCAACCCATACAAAAAAGGCTGACAACATTTTTGCCAGCCCCTACTCACGTCAATCCTCTATCCCCTGCTCCGTCCCCCACCTATGCATCTCCTCCAAAACAGGCTTCAACGACATCCCCCTCTCCGTCATCGAATACTCGACCTTCGGAGGGATTTCATTATACTGCTTTCTATTGATCAATCCATCTTCCTCTAATTCCTTTAGCTGCTGGCTCAGCACTTTATGGGTAACGCCCGGCAGCAGGCGGCGCAGTTCATTGTAACGGTAGGTGCCTTCAACACTCAGATGCCACAGGATTACGGTTTTCCACTTACCGCCGATTTTATTTAATGTATATTCAATCGAACATTTCAGTTTGCCTTTATCATCGACTTGAACGTTTTTCTCCACGTTCTCTGTCACCCCTTACTTACCTTTAGGTTAGTTTCTCACAAAAAAGTGCACTCTTACATATTAAAAGCTTACGGATTTATAATAAGACTTGTCAAAAATATAAATGGGAGGAATACAACATGCAGCCATATCCTAGATCATTTTCTCATATCGGCCTTTCCGTTCCCGACGTGGAACAAGCCGTGAAATTTTATACGGAAGTATTCGGGTGGTATGTCATCATGGAACCATCCGATGTAAAAAACGACGACTCACCCATTGGGCAGATGTGCCGCGATGTTTTCGGAAACGATTGGGAAAGCTTCCGCATCGCTCACCTCTCAACGGGTGACAAAATCGGGATCGAACTCTTTGAGTTCCCTCACAATGAACAGCCTGAAAATAACTTCGAATACTGGAAAACAGGGATTTTCCACTTCTGCATCCAAGACCCGGATATTGAAGGCATGGTCGAGAAAATCAAAGCCCACGGAGGCAAACAGCGCATGCCGATCCGTGAATACTACCCTGGGGAAAAACCATTCAAGATGGTATATGTGGAAGACCCATTCGGAAACATTTTTGAAATTTACACACACAGTTATGAGCTGACTTATTCAGAGGGTGCTTATTAATTTTTTAATATCAAGGCAGACACATCGACGTGTCTGCCTTTTTTATATTCATAAACACAAAGTCCCGCCAAAGGAATAATATAATCCCTCACCCGATACCTTATAGAAACACCAACAAAACCCAATGTAAGGAGAATAAAAGATGAAAAAGATCATTCTGTTTGCGGACCCAGGCATCGATGATTCGGTGGCGATCATGTATGCACTGCTCAATCCTGAGATCGAGGTCCTTGCCATTGTGTCAAGCTACGGCAATGTTTCCAAGGAGCAGGCGACTGACAATATTGCTTATTTACTTCAACTCGCTGGAAGGACCGATATCCCTATCATCGGAGGGACCAACGCCCCTTCAACAGGCAAGATACCAACCTATTATCCGGAAATCCATGGCGAGGAAGGACTAGGCCCCATCCGCCCGCCAGAAGATTTTTCCGGTGAGCTCACCAATTTCTCGGAACTCTACACCATCATCAGTAACAACCCCGGACTGACCATTGTGGATGTGGGAAGAAACACGTCACTTGCCTCTATGTTCCTGCTGGGTGAAAACCTGACTGAAGACGTAGGCGAATTTTATATCATGGGAGGCGCCTTCTTAGTTCCCGGAAACGTTACACCTTCCGCCGAAGCTAATTTTTACGGTGATCCGACCGCTTCCCAACTGGTCATGAAGAATCTCGATAATCTATATGTCGCCCCCCTGAATGTCACGAACAAGGCGATCATCACGATGGAACACGTACAGACCATCCTCGAAATGACCGATGACCCCCTCGTCCAGATCCTGGACGAAGTCATGCAGTATTATATAAATGCTTATAAAAAGCTCATACCTGGCATCGGCGGAGCCCCCCTTCACGACGCTGTCACCCTCTCCCTCATGGTGAACCCGGCAATGGGCAAAGTCATCCGAAGGGAAGTCGACATCTTCACTGCAGGCAGCGGAATGGGCACCTCTGTCGCCGATTTCAGGGCCAGTTCCAAACCGGCAGAAAAAAATATCAATATTTATCTTGAATTGGATTATGAAGCGTTTGTGAAGGATTTCATCGAAGTAATGAGTTCTTCCGGGAAGAAATAGCGGGACGCGGGGACAGGTCCCGTGTCCCAATTTCATAATAGAGATCACAGGTACAGACTGGCCCCATTTTTAAAGTGGCCCACGGCCAGGCCCATCCCAAGTCCCCTATCAAGATCCCCCCTCCCCCCTTCCATGTTACAATAATAAAAACCAAAGAATCATAGAAACCTCTTACTTGAAAGGAGCCCAACCATGTTACCGTCAGACCTAAGAAAGAACATCCGGAGCGGAGACCACACCAGCCATACATCCGGCGTCTGCCAAGATTTTGTACAGGCCAATTTGGTGGTTCTACCCAAGGAATACGCCTTCGATTTCCTGCTGTTCACCATGCGTAATCCAAAATCATGCCCGATCATCGAGGTTCTCGAAGCGGGCCAATTCGAATCAAAGTATGCGAAAGGTTCCGACATCCGGACCGATATCCCCTTCTATCACGTGTACGAGCATGGACAATTGGTGGACAAGAAGCACCGGATCGATGACTGCTGGAAAGATGATTTCGTCAGCTTTCTAATCGGCTGCAGCTTCACCTTTGAAAGCCAGCTGATCAAAGGCGGCATCCCATTGCGTCATATCGAGGAAAATAAGAATGTGGCGATGTACAAGACGTCCATTCCGACTGAAAAAGCCGGTGTCTTTGAAGGATCGACGGTCGTGTCGATGAGGCCTGTTCCCGATGACCTGGTACAAAAAGCCACGGACATCACCTCCTTATTCCCTGAAATGCACGGGTCCCCGCTCCACATAGGAAATCCGGGGGAAATAGGCATCGAAGATATCACCCAGCCCGACTTTGGTGATTTTGTGGGAATCAAGGACGGGGAGACCCCCATGTTCTGGGCATGCGGCGTCACCCCTCAGGCCGTCGCGCTTCAGGCTGAAATCCCCTATATGATCACGCACGCCCCGGGCCATATGTTCGTGACGGATTGGAAGAATGAAGAGTATTTGAATGGATAAATGAAGGATTATGAAGTTCTATTGTTTATTCATTAAAAAAACAGCGCTGGTCCCCAAAGGACTCATCAATACAACAAGACATATTATAAATGCCTTCCGTTAAGTGTAAGCTAAAATACTTAATTTGAGATTTCTATCATGTTAAGATGCGACTATATTAACTAAAAGGAAGGGTGTCTCGATTGACTCAGGAAAAGCTTTTTTCAAATACAGTAGTGAAAAATAAATCATTTAAGAACCGCTATGTCGTTGCTCCCATGACACGAATAAGTGCAGAACAAGATGGGCGTGCCAATGACACGATGAAAAGATATTACGAGCGTTATGCCAAAGGCGGCTTCAGTGCCATTATTTCTGAGGGGATCTATTTAGATGAACGTTACAGTCAGGGTTATGATGATCAACCTGGGCTTGCAAGGGAAGATCATATTCAGGCATGGAAACCTGTGGTAGATGCCGTCCATAAACATGACTCTCTGATGATTGCACAACTCATGCACGCTGGTGGACAGGCTCAAGGTAATGCGTACACGAATGAAACCATTTCCGCTTCAGATGTTCCTCCGAAGGGAGAACAATTAGGATTCTATGGTGGCTCTGGGCCATTCAAAACCCCTAATGCCATGACCGAACATGATATAGAACAAGTGAAAGACGCGTTTGTCAAAAGTGCCGTCCGTGCAAAACAAGCTGGATTCGATGGCGTTGAGATTCATGGAGCAAATGGATATTTACTGGACCAATTCTTAACTGACTATATAAATCATCGTGAAGACCAATACGGGGGCTCCAAAGAAAACAGATTGCGGATTTACCTTGAAATCATTCAAAATATCCGTGAAGCCGTAGGTTCAGATTACATTGTCGGGATTCGCATCTCACAAATTAAAGTTGCCGATCCAAATCACAAATGGGCTGAAGGGGAAAAAGAGGCAGAGTATATCTTCTCCCAACTTGGCCAGACTTCTTTAGACTATATTCATGTTACTGATGGAGATGCCGCGAGCCCTGCTTTCGGAGAGAATACACGAACGTTGGCTCAGGCTGCAAAAGATTTTGGAAATCTTCCTGTCATCGCCAATGGCCAGTTAGGCGACCCTGATAAGGCAGAAACATTATTGAAAGCTGATCATGCAGATTTAGTATCCCTGGGGACAAGTGCCTTAGCCAACCCAGACCTGCCTAATAAGGTGGAAAAAGGGATGGAACTGAACGCCTTTGACTTTGAAAAAATTCTTTTACCCCAAGCAAAAATAAAAGACTTCGAGTTACAAATGGAAATCGTCCAATAATACTGAAGAGAAAAATTCATCCACACCACACAAAGGCCCGTCCCTCACCACGGTAAAGTGTTACCGTAACGAGGGACGGGCCTTTCAAGTTTTTTCTGAATCAGGATCGAAAGCTGATGATCCCTAAAGTCACCAGCACAGCGGCTCCCGCTACAAATACGACGCTGAAGCCGAGTGGAACCTTCCCTTCTTCACGATAGGAACGTATGGCAGACTCTATACCGGCGACCAGCCAAAAACAGCCGATCAGCAACCAGGTCTCTTCATGTTGATCGTTTGCGGCCAGAAAAAAACCTACTGCAATCAGTATTATTTTTAAACTAATAAAAAATCTTTTTAACACGCTAACACTCCTGACATCTTTTCTTTTTCAACTAGAAAGATGCCCCCTACAAGAGTGCCTCCGCAATCAACTTATCAAACTTCCGGACATCGATTCCCTTCTTAAGCTTCACCTTGATATGTCCGGATTTGGTCCATAATTCAACCTCTGCATTCACATCAAGGAAGCTCCCGGCATTCTCCGTCGACCACATAGTAATAGAAGAATACGGAAGGGAATACATCTCCACCTTCTTACCCGTCAGACCCTGCGAATCTCTTACAATCAATCTCTTATTTGTAAAAATGGCGCTGTCCCGAAACGTCTTATACGCAGCCACTGCTTCTTCCCCAGTGACTAGGAGAGCCGTCACATCGTCTGGTATCGGACATTCCGATATCAGCGTCCATTCTAGAATTCCCGTAGTTGCAGCCATTTGTTATCCCCCTTTTAAAAAATGGTTTACTATAATCATTCTATAACAATGGATGGAAACCCTTTTTTAGTTGGGGGAACGAAGGTTCAATAAACAAGAAATTCACTCGTGTTTACTTTTTTTCAGCTTTCCACTCATAAAGAATATCTGGCAAGTTTTCTTCATTTTCATGCCCTCTGCCAATGATGGTAAATCCATTCTTTTCATAAAACCGTTGGGCTTTTATATTGACCTCAAATGTGTATAGTGTTAACCGTCCGGATGATTGTACTTTCGCTTTTTCAAGCAGCCTTTTTCCTATACCCATGCCTTGATAATCCTTATGGATATACAGCTGGCTCACTTCTGATTCATTATATGCAACCAACCCAACCACTTTTTCATCCACAAGTACTATCTCAATTTGAAATTCAGCAGGTAAAATATGATTCAAAAAGTATACATGACTTTCAAAGCTATGAATCTCTTCTTGACCAATAGCCTCGTACTTGCTGTCCCGCCACATCTTGACCGTTTGTTCAGCATACTCCGCAACATATGGAATCATCCTCATCTTATCTTGGTCCACCCCATCAGTCGTTTTCTATCATTCTTTTTAAAAAATCTATTTTTCCCAAATCTTTATGATTATTTTGATCTGCCCGGTAGCTATCCTTAGATGAAGCCTCATAAACAGATAAATACTGCCCGGGATGCAGTAAGTAATACTTCACATCCCCCTTTTGGTGTATCTCCAAATCTTCTAATTGTACACCTGCGAAATCTGGCAATGTATCGATAATGCCAAACTCCACTGATAACCCCTCTTTAGAAAATTCATGTTCATGCAAATCAATCAGGCTGTACCCCATTGAATTCATGAGCTCCATGATATCTGCCCAATGATGTAGAGACAATTCCGGCGGCACCTCCCACCCGCGTTTATCACCCGGTACATGAATATCTAAATCTTGAGCATCCCAGCTCTTTCCTGTCAAAACTTCCAAGCCCACCGACCCCATCAACAATGGGATAATGTCAATTTCATTCAGTCTCTTTGCAATGTTAATAAATTCATCAAATTTGTGATTATTCATTTTCCCCTCCGCGTATATTTACTAGGATTATATACCAGCATTCAGTATGTTAACTTACTGCCAATTATTTCAATATAAGTTAGTATAATCAAGAAAATTCCCACAAAAAAATCCCTCCCCCAGCAGTTAACTGAGGAAAGGATCTTCATCAAAACCCTACAACCCAGGAAGAATCCCCGAGAACAAACTCAAAATCAAAACCGTCGTAATCGCTGTCAACCCAGCTATAAATCCGCCAAGTGTCCACGCTTTAAGCGTCTGTGGAACAGTCAATTTACCGAACCTGTTCACTACCCAGAAGCCTGAGTCATTCGGAAGGGAAAGACCGATTCCGCCGGCACAGATGGCAAGCCCGAGTAAGATTGGTGAGACACCAAGATCCACTGCCAACGGCCCCATGATGCTGGATGTCGTCACAAGGGCAACGGTTGCCGAACCGAGAGACGCACGCAGGATTTGCGAGAAAATGAAAGCAAGCAATAGAACCGGGATGCTCCAGCTTTGCATCGTCGCGATGAGGTGATCACCGATTCCGCTCTTATTTATGACTGCCCCGAATGCTCCGCCGGCACCAGTCACGAGGATGATGATCCCCGCTGAGTTGATCGCTTCAGAATACAATCTGCTGTTCGGAACAGAGATATATGGTCTGAGCATGATGATCGCGACGATGACACTTATGAACAGGGCAATGTTCTTATCACCGATGAAACCTAATACACTTGAAAGTCCTGTTTCCGGGAATAACAGCTGCGAAATCGTGTTGAGCAGGATGAGTGCAATTGGCAGTGCCAGCATGAAGAAACTCAGGCCAGTGCTGATTTCTTTTTTCGGTGCATCTTCAAGACTCACAGCAACTTCCTCAACGGCCCCCGAATGGTTCATACGCTTCCCGATGAATAATCCATAGAAATATCCGCCGGCAAGTGTTGCCGGAATGGCTACAAGAATTCCGTAAAGGATGAATAACCCAAGATCCGATCCCGTGTTTTCCGCAACGACAAGCGGTCCTGGAGTCGGCGCGATCATGTTGTGGGAGACGATCAATCCTACACCCAGTGCCGTTACAAAAGAGATCACTGAGATTCCTGTTTTCTTTGATAAACTTTTGATCAATCCGCTTAAGATGACGAATGCGGCATCGAAGAATACCGGTATTGAAACAGCCGTACCCGTCAAGGCAAGACCGGCCGGTGATTTCTTTACACCAAATGCTTTTAAAACAGCGGCAGCGATTTTTTCAATCGCACCGGATGCGCCGAGGAACTGTCCAAAGATAACACCGAGTCCGATCAGGATCCCGACGCCTGTCAATGTGTTCCCGAACCCCTGGGTCACAGTGGCTGCCACTTCATTCAGCGGCATGCCGATCACAACGGCCGTAGCAAAAGCAACACCGATCAGTGATAAAAATGGTTCAACCTTCAATTTTAATATCAAGAAAAAAAGTGCAGCTAACGACAGTAAGAAAATCACAATCAACATATTTCCTGTAACCATATCTGATTACCCCCTTTGTTTTTATGAAGCTCCATTTATGATAAGCCCGGGCCGTCTGGATTCCCCTCAGAAAAAGACGGCCCTGCATCGAACCCTAAAAGCAGTTACTTGCTTTCGAGTGTCGAGACGACATCTCTTAACGTTGTGACAGCTCCGACATTTCCCGGAAAAATGACGTACGGGAGGAATGGGAACGTGCTTTCTTCGCC
This sequence comes from Bacillus sp. Marseille-Q1617, assembly GCF_903645295.1. NCBI lineage: Bacteria > Bacillati > Bacillota > Bacilli > Caryophanales > Bacillaceae > Bacillus > Bacillus sp. Marseille-Q1617. Next base: position 640,318 of record NZ_CAHJXM010000001.1, on the reverse strand, counting down.
TGTCTGCCAGACCGGGATCCCCGGCGCGATTTGACCCGCGACGGTCGCCCGTTTCACACATAACCCTTTAGTACCGACATCGCTAGAGGTGATTCCTCCTTTAGCGATCAGGTAGTTCGGCCTTACGGAGAAGTCACGGACGATGCTCGTCACAGCATTTGAAATCTCGACGGACAGCTGTAGCTCCTGCTCTTCCATCCCGTCGCCGAGATCAAGGCGCTTTCTCTTCGTATAAATGACCGTACTGATCCCGCCGGCCACCTTCGTTTCCGCTTCATTCCGCACCCGCTCGATTTCCTTCCCGAACACTTCTTTATCCAGGACCAGGTGGGCGTCGAACTCAATGAAATGCAGAGAGGACAATTCCTTCAACGCGTTCAATTGATCGGTCGTCTTTTTAACATGAGAGCCGACAATGACCAGGCCGCCGTTCTCCCTTTCCTCACTGATCAGCTCTTCCCTCGTTAACATTGGCCGTGAAGAAATATCCCCGATTACCTTGGTAAAAGCAGCAGCCGTCCGGAAGATGAATCGTTTCCCTTCCCCGATGGCGAGGATCAGTGCCGTCGCAAATACTCTGACATCCGATTCTTCAACCGCATTGACGACGACCTTGCCGAAGTCCTTCACCTGAAGCAGCTGTGCAGTGATCCCGTCAATATCCAGGCTTCGGATGGATTCGAGTTTAATGTACGTGACGCCTTCTTTTGGAAAAACGCCTTTTGTCTTTTCTTCGACCCATTCACCTAAGTGACTCGACTTGTAGCCGAATGTCCGGTCCTTCGCGAATTCGGTTTCCCCGGCAGGTACAAGTTCGGTTTCCTGTTGAACGAAGTGAGTGTTCTCGACCGTCAGGCGGCCGCCTTCTTTGAAAAACGGAAGGATGACCTCTCCGTCTACTCGCCCGCCGCTTTCAGCTTCCATCGTACGTCTTAAAACATCCGTCTCCAGCGGATAATGCCCTCTCAGCGTCGAGTCGCCGCGGCTGATAATTAGATAAGGAATACCCAATTTTTTTGATATAAGCTCGGTTCTTTCCGCAATATCCCGGTGAACCTGCTCGGTTTTTTTTGCCGTGAAGGCTCTCGAATTTGTCAGTATGAAGAACATCTGCCCCTCTTCCAGGAAGCCAAGTTCAATGGTGTCTTCCTCCCAATCGGTGTATACCGAAACGTCGTGGACAGTCTGGACACCAGTAGGATCGTCATCAAGGACGATGATTTTATGCTTGAATCCAGGTCTGACTTTTTCCCAAAGCTCATTTACTTTTCCTTCATCGATAGACTGATAGGATGATAGGATTTCATCGACATTCCTTGTTTTCATCACTGGCTGACACCCTTTACTTCGAAATTTGCAAGCTTCTCGTAGTGTTGGATGAGTCCGCCGTGATCATCGGCTGCTTTTCCGTCAGCCATCAAAGAGTGATACATCTCGAGCACCTGGCTGGAAAGCGGAAGCGGCACTCCGATTGAGTGGGCTGTATCCATAACATTGGTCAAATCCTTCGCGTTGATGTCGATGCGTCCGCCGGCGACGAAGTTCCGCTCTAAGATCAACGGAACCTTCGCATCAAGCACCGCACTTCCGGCCAAACCTCCACGGATTGCTTCGTACATCTTCTTGATATCGATTCCTGCTTTTGCCGCCAGCGTCAGTGCTTCTGACATCGCGGCGATGTGGACATTCACCAGGATCTGATTGGCAAGCTTCGCCGTCGTACCACACCCAATGTCCCCAACGAGCGTGATGTCCTGACCCATCACATCGAAGTAAGGTTTCACCTTTTCATAGACTTCTTCTTTTCCTCCCACCATGATGGCAAGCGTTCCGTCGATCGCCTTAGGCTCACCGCCGCTCACCGGGGCATCGAGCATTTCCATTCCCCTCGCTGCAAGTGCTTCGGCAATTCCCTTCGATTGTACGGGAGAGATCGAGCTCATATCCACGACGATCGCTCCATCATTCGCACCGTATATGACACCGCTTTCACCGAGGGCAACACTTTCCACATGCTCACCCTTAGGAAGCATCGTGAAAATGATGTCACTCATCTCCCCTACTTCTTTTGCAGAACCGGCTCCCCGTGCTCCTGAGCCCACTAACTCTTCCACTGCTGACTCATTAATATCAAACACGGTCACATCGTAGCCACTCTTAACCAGATTCAGTGACATCGGTTTTCCCATGATGCCAAGACCAATAAATCCAAGTCTCATATTTATTCCCTCCTGATGAAATAAAGCGTTTTCATTTGTTGTCACCAATTGTACACAATAATTTATATTTTGTATACAAAATTATTAAAAATGTATACAAAATTATTTTCCGTTAGAACTTTCAAATCGTTCCAACTCGTTCTATACTTTTAGGAAGGGCATTATTTCTAACAGCCGAATACGTAAAAAAGACAAACAGAAAGTCTTTCATTGGAGTCGATTTAGTTGAAGAAGAAAACACAGCAGCACGCTTATCTGCAATCCTATGAATATATACGTGACCAAATCTTGAACGGAGAACTCGAACGGGGCACAAAACTGATTGAGGAAAAACTTGCGGAACAGCTCGGAGTGAGCCGGACACCAATCCGAGAATCCATCCGGAAACTTGAACAGGAAGGGCTCGTGAAACAAAAGCGCGTCGTCAATCCGACCGACATGGACCTCCGCCACTACTTCCAGGTCCGTATCCTCCTCGAAGGATTCGCAGCCCGGTCGGCCGCTACCTATATGAACGAAACAGACCTTAACCTGCTGAAAGAATGCATCGACATCGGCCGGAACGGCACAAACGAAGAAATCATGGAAGCCAACAAACAATTTCACGACATCATCGTCAACGCCACCAACAATCCCGTCATGGTGGACACCATCGAACGCATGCAGTCGATCATCTACTTATTCAGGAAAACGGTCGTTTATCATAACCGGCCATTCCTGATTGATGAACATCAGGAGATTTATGATGCAATTGTTGCTCATAATGGAGATGAAGCTGAGAGGTTGATGAAGGAGCATATCCAGGCGGATTTGGAGTTTTGTTTGCATGTGATGCGGGGGTAATATGTAATATTGAGAAATTTATTAGAAGCAAAGAGACTATGGGCCCTGAAACCTATACGATTAAACATTAACTTGTATAGGTTCAGAGCACTATTTAAATATTGGGTATATTTTTTTATTCAGCTAACAGGTCTAATAATAATTGTACTTTTTTAAATAATTCATCAAAGGTAACAACCAAGACATTCTTCATTTCTTTCCTATACAATTCGAAGGACTGTAATTGATTCTTACTTAAATCACCTAACTTCCCTGCTATCACTACACACTGAGGGTTAAAAACCTTAAAGTCTCTATCGTAATCATATCGTAATTGAGCATAATCTCTCGTAATTTGTTCCTTATACCCTAACACCTGAACTACTGATCCTGTTAAATCACTATGCACAGAAAATATTCCAGTTCTATACTCACTAGATAAGAGTCTGGTATTAGGAGTCTTAATTTCAATTAAAGCAACCTCTTTAGATAAATCATTTTGATAAATATAATCTACAATTTTACCTTCCCTATTTTCTACTGTCTTCCCCCCAACATATGCCTTTTGCTGAAAGTCTAAAAAAGGACTAGCAAATATTTGACTTAATACCCATGCGTTCTCATTAAAAGTTCGTTGCCAAAATTCCTCATTATCATTATCTGAATTTCCCTCCCAAATAGCTAATAACTTTTTAAGATTTGCTATCCCAACAACATTATTTAAATGGTCGAGTTCGTCTTCCTGTATCTCAAGCAATCTTGATACAATTTCTTCAGAGTTTTCCGTATCTCCCATCCACTTTATAGTTTTATGTAATATTTCACTTTTATTTCCATCAAATTCAAGTAATGAATCAAATAAAGAGCTATCTTCTCTAAACATCTCAGTAATTTTTTCAAGTTGCAACTCAGTTTTTGAGTAAGTTCTCACTCCGAGTTGTATTCCATACTCTCTATGAATCTTATAGTAAACGTCTAACTCAGTCATTAACTTGAGCATTTCTTCGGATTTAATCTCTAGTTTAATCCATTCATCTGCCCTCAGTTGATTGTTATCAAGTTCTTTATAATCTTCCCAATTACCGTTTAACCTTTTCCTTTGATATACAAACCAACCTTTTACAGAGGCATCACTATTGTGCGCATTATTTGATATCATTGGCCTAAATAATAATCTAGTAGTGGTTGTTTCACGCAATATAATATCTTGCCCTTGTGCAGTATCCAAAGAAGTTGAAGTGGTTGTTATTTTCATTTAAATCCCCCCCAATATACATTTAGTTAAATTATATCAATTATTACAAATTAATCCAATTCACTAAAGTTTACAATGAATTGGCACTAATCAGCAGTGAATATAAAAGAATAAGAGTAACTACCCCCTGCACTTGGGACAGATACTCTTTAATAGGGTATCCAATATTCTATTTGGTGTATTTTTTTTAGAATTTATTCACTGTATTTTTCTATAATATATTCATGATCTTCGTCTGGGTTAATTTCATAAAGCATTTCTCTTAGAAAGAAAGCCAAATTTCTATTTAGTTCGTAAAGTACCTCTGCAGATTTATTAAGTGACACCAAATCTACGTTTCTATAGTTATTATCTAAAAATCTCTTCCAAGCAACTTCGACTTCTGTTAGGACCATATTCGGGGTTTTATCTTTAATAAATCCATAATCATCCATAACAAAATCAGCTTTAATATACCTTCTAATTTCTGGTATATGATCAAGAGCAACAACTGACTCTTTATAACTCCCTAATTCTTCATCAATGATTTGAGTGATTTTATTTAATAGGTTTTTATTCAAATCTTCAATTAAATTGATATTTTTTAATAAATCTTCTATTGAAGATGAAACTGATATATATTGTTGGAGTGTCCCTTTGTTTTCCCTCTCTCCCACGTCCATTAACTTTAATTTCAATGATTCTACGATTTTTTCCAAGATATTATAGTGATATTCATACATAATATTATACATATTTACTGGAAGCATTGTGATCTCATCGGTAAATATATTTGCCTTTGGCACTCGTATATTTACTGTTTGTTGAGATTGCAACGCATTAATTCTCTCCTTTATTTGATATAAAGGGTATGCCCAGTAAAAGTACTGGTTTATTCGATCTACCACCACTAAAAATGTTGGTTCTCTTTGCTGCAACCAATAATTTATTGTGGTAATTTCTATGGGTATTGAGAAATATTCCTTTTTACTATGAGTATCTTCAGTACCTTTACATTGAATGTTATAATGAATCCCTGTAGGTTGATAATGGTTTAATACTTCACATCGCATATCAATACCTAAGTCTTTATCAGTAGGTATAGGTATTACGTTGGAATATTTACCCAAGACACTCATTAGTAATTCTTCTGAAGTAACTCCTATAGTCCTTGCTCTATTCAGTTTTGGTAACTTTTTTCTCATAAACCTATCTCCTATTTATTATATTATATTTTGCAATAAACTTTTTCTTTACCTTTTCTCCTAAATGATGATGTAATTAAATATTTTCTAATCAGAAACAAAAATTTATTATATTTCTACAACAATTTATTTTACCATATTCAAAGGGCAGATTACTTTAGTAAAGGAAAATTTATACATCTGGACAATCTTACATCAATTTACGTTTATTAATGTTATGAATAGCGGAAAATAATCTCCCTGTCCACTGTAAATCACTCTTCATCACTTATTTCATCGTACTTAATTTCATCATGATAACAACTTCCCCTCTTATGACTATTGATTAAAGACACTCAATAAGCTTGGGGCTTTTTCTGCATAAAAAAGAGAGCCCAATCAAATGATTTTCGGCTCTCCTACCAATTTAACAAATGATTTTGTAATGTTCATGTGCTGGAAGCCCCTCGTCTGCCCTTGTAAATCACGAAGTTCTATTCACAACAAGCACTCCTTTTACAAACTTGATAATTTTGGAAAATATATTTATTCACTACCTTACTAAGTCCTCCCCTCCATCAACAACTCCTCCATCCGCTTCCGCAGCACAAACTTCTGGATCTTCCCGCTCGCATTCCGCGGCAGCTCCTCCACAAATTCATACCTTCTCGGCCGTTTATAGTTGGCAAGACTTTCACTCTCTTTACACCACTCATCAAGCTCCTCTTCCGTGACACCCTGATCCTTCTTCACCACAAAAGCAGTCACACTCTCTCCCCAGCGGTCATCCGGCATCCCGACAATCGCGACATCGAGCACACCCTCATGAGCATGCAGCACATCCTCCACCTCACGAGGATAGATGTTTTCCCCTCCTGAAATGATCATGTCGTCAACCCTGTCCTTGACCCAAAGGTAGCCGTCTTCATCAAGGTAACCGATATCCCCTGAATGGTACCAGCCTTTATGCATCGCTTTTTCCGATGATTCCTCTCGGTTGAAGTAACCGGTCATCATGCACGGCCCCTGCACGATGATTTCCCCGCTTTCACCCTGCGCCATGATCGCGTCTGGATCACTCGGTCCGTCTTCGTTCGGTTTCACGACCCTGATTTCATGGTTCAGGCACGCCTGACCGGCTGCCCCCGCCTTCCGAAGCTGGTCATCCTCTGGTAAAAATGTGATCGCCGGCCCCATCTCCGTCATGCCGTATGCCTGTACAAGCTTTATTCCAAGCCGGTCATGGCACGCATGGACTAGCGACGGCGCCATCGGGGCTGCCCCGTAGAGTCCGAGCTTCAGACTTTCAATATTATAGTCTGATAGATTTTCCTGCAGGATCATATTCCACATGGTCGGAGCTGCGAAGAACTTGGTGATTTTCTCGGAATCAATCAACTCAAGTACCTTCTTCGGATGGAACTGATGAAGGATGATATTGCTCCCGCCGGCATGGATCCTCGGAAGGAAGGCGCAGTGCAATTCTGCACAATGGAACATCGGCGCTGTCACGAGCCCGACATCAACCGCTCCCAATTTCGTCGCACCGATGACGGTGAGGCTCTGCTCCACCATGCTCCGGTGTTTATGCATGACACCCTTCGGACGGCCGGTCGTCCCACTTGTATACATGATCGCGTACAGGTCATTCTCATCAACTTTCGCATCCACTGCTTTCGGTTCCGCAGCCTTCACTTTTTCATGATAGCTTGCGGCATATCCAGGCGCTTCCGCGTCAATGAACCAGAACGCCGTATGCGGGAACCGGTTTTCAATCGAAGCAATGACAGGCTCGACCGCCTTCTCAAACAGGACGACCTTCGGGGCGGCATCGGTCAGGATGAACGCCACCTCTTCTGCCTGCAGCCGGAAATTGATCGGATTGAACACCGCACCGATTTTTGCGCATGCGAAGAATGCGGTCCCGAGCTCCTCGGTATTGAACATGAACGTCGACACCCTGTCCCCCTTCTTCACACCCTCCGCCATCAGCGCATTCGCCAGCCGGTTGACCTCATCACTCCATTCCTTGTATGTAAATCGGAGATCTTTCCGCACATCATAAAGGGCTTCCTTGTTCGGGGACTTCATTACAGTCAGGTCAAAAATCCTGCCAATCGTCGTACTCATTTACATTCCTCCCTGGGATAAGTTTGAACGATCTATACCTGCCAGTGCTTCGTGTTGTAAGTTGGTTTACGTTTAACATACACACTATTAGAATATTCTGCAAATTAAACACAAACCTTTTCTTTTATCAGAGAAACTTTTCTGCTCATATGGTAAAATTTAGACAATCAATCATTAGAAAGGGATGGTCCCATGGCAGTCATCCTGGCCAGCTCATTTTCAGCACTCATCATCGCCATCACAGCCTTCTCCATGATAAAAGTACTCATGATCGCTTATAAACGAAACGAACTGACACACAGAAAGTTCCTCACTTATACCGCTGTTTCTGTCATGATCGGACTGATTGTTTCTTCATGTTTGCCTTTTGTGTATGGGAAGATATTTACGATGATTACATAAAAAAGCCGTCAGCCTCAGCTCACGGGAAAAGTGGGTCATGGTACCTGTCCCCCTGACCCGCTATCTTATTCTTTGCTGCTTTATGATCCCTGTGACAATCGGAATGAAGACAAAAAGTAATATGATCGGCAGAAACCACGCTCCAAACCCGTTCCACCAGCCAAGTGCGATAGAAACCGATTCAAATAAAACCAGAGAAAAAATGAGAAGACATATATTCTTTGAACTGTTGATCATTTTTCTGCTCAGTAAATAAAACTCTTCTGCATTCTCTTCATTTAACCGTTCTGGATAATTATGTGTTTCCGGAAATTCTTCAACAACTTGCATGAACACTGCAAGGAATGCACCTATTACCGGCAAGATGAGAAGCTCCATTTTTGATCCCCACCGATCCACTTCCCCTAGCGCATTGTAATGGGCCGGGACTTGAACAGGAAGCTTGCTCCAATTGTAGACCAAAAAGATCATCGAACCTATATAGATGGAATATCCAATGATATCCCAGACCCATTCCACTTTCGTCTTAGCTAATTTGATTTTGGGTTTTTTCTTAGACATTTCTACAACCCCTTGCTTTGCAAAACTCTTAACATTTTCTGCTCCGGCTTAAACCGCGGCCAGCTACCGGGTTCCCCGCACTCTCCACCATCTCTCCCCCACCGCATACACCAGCATCATCAGCACACCGACAACAAGTGCCACAGCTAGCCCGATCAATCCCGCCAGCCCAGCCCATCCCGTGACCGTCGCCTGAAAAAGGAGTTCAAACCCAAATCCACCCAGGATGATGGCAAGAGGCACATTATACGGAAACAACCTCTTCCATAAAACAATAAGCAAAAGTGTACAGACACCCAATATTCCAGCAAATACCCACAGATCCTGAGTCCAGCGATTTTCAATGCGTGACTGCATCCCGTCAAGTTCGTCAGGGGTCGCATTCATCAAACTGCCGAATGTGTCCCCGGCAAACACCATTCCACATAAAGCCATTAGTCCAAACACTGTCCAGTTGACACTTTGAGCGGTTTTTTTCGCACCCAATTGATCTCCCCCTTTGCGTCATTCCTCCCATCCATCTTACAGGTTATTCCATAATAATCCAATTACTATTTACATAAAAAAGAGGCCCATACGGCCCCGACACAATTCAAACCCTCAAATGCAGCACATGCTGCGGCCCCTTAGGCCCCACATATATCTCTCCCTCATCCACAAACCCTGTCTTCAAATACAAACTGATCGCGGCTGTATTCCTTTTATTCACACCAAGCACGACTTCATCGATCCCCGGAAGTTGATCCTGGACGAAAACCGGCAATAAACTCAGTCCCTTTTTAGCAAGGCCCTTTCCTTGCTGCGCTGAATCGATCGAGAACGAAGTCAATAACCTGGCTTGCTGATTCTCACTATACTTATGTAATTTCTCCCCGTCTTCCAATGCAAAATAACCGACCGGCTCTTCATCTTCCACTATCAGCACATGTGCTGTGTTATCAGAGATATGCGGATTATGTATTTTCTCCAGAGGCAAACTCGTAAATTCCAGTTGCTCCTCCGGCAGATGAAAACCCGATAACTGACTCCTATACTTCTCGCTGTACTGTGTCAATCTGACTGTTCCCATGTTCAATCCTCCAACTTTTCTTTCCCAAATTTTCACCCAAACTCTACTTCAACACTCTCAAATACTCCGCCCAAGGCCCAACGTCCTCCCGGTACCGGTTCGAAAACACCCTTACGATCTGTGAAATATGAGTCATATCATGCACCACCCAGGTCGAAATCAATTCGCGGGCGCTCACCTTCCCAAAAGCAGGATGCATCCCTGTTTTATCAAGGGAATGTCTCTGTTCAACGATTAACTTTTTCAGCTCAGCCACATTCGCCGACCTGAGCGAAGCAAACTCCCCGAGCTTCTCCTCTAGTCCCCTATCCTGCGACCCATCCACATGTGAAAACCGGTCAAATACCGGAAACACCCTGCTCTCCCCCTCATGCAGAATCATCTTCAGCCTCGGTATCCAGTTATACTTCTCACCTTCGATTAAATGCTCGACTACCCCGTCTACATTCCAGGTCCCCTCCCCTTCATCACATTCAAGCCACCCTGCCGACAAACCTGAAAGCAAGCCCTCCAACGTCTTCGACGTCCTCTCCAGAATCTCGATTGCCTCATTTAGTTCAAAGTTCACAAGCTTCTCCCCTTTTAAAAACAACTATCGAATTTCAGTCATGTCTCAGAATCACTTAACCAAACCTGCCCTCAGATTCACTCCAAACTCCATATATCCCTTCAAACAGCTCAACATATACACCCATCCTTCTTTATTATCCGCCAGCTGCCCGATGAAGTTTTCCTCATTCTCATCGAAACCCTCTTCACTGACTTCCACAATGGTGCTGTCTTGCTTTGACGGGAGGAAGTTGATGGTGACCACACGGCCGCCTGCCCATTCGAACACAATTTTTTCATTATCCAGGATCTCTTTGATCTCTATCTCGCCCTCGGCATTGTATTCTTCATACCTGAGGGTAATCATCTTCCCTTCTTCCCATCTTTCTGAACTCGAAGAAAACCAGAAGTGTCCGATTTTTTCAGGATCGACAAAGACCTCAAAGATTTCGTGTGCCGGTTTCCGAATGTTCATTTTCGTCAAATTGTTCACTTTCCTCAGCTCGCTTTCCAGTTTGATTACGCGGAAATTCCATTCCTTTATCAATTCGATAACAATCAAAGACTCTCCTACCAAAAAATACGAATTCTATAAACAGGCCCTGTATATAATATAGTGCACGTACAAAAGCTTCCCGCTTTTCATCCAGAGTGCTGTCCAATATAATAGAAAGTAAGAATTTTCATAATTATTCTACTTCTTGTACGAATTGTCATTTTTTCAAAAAAGAAAGGGGAATGGGAATGGAAAACAATCACAGACCAGATCAGAAAGAACACTCGGCAGCTTCGGGGCAATGCCCTGTTACCCACCACAAGGACACTGCGATCACGACAACGACGGATCCGCGGGGGACGACGAATAAAGATTGGTGGCCGAACATGCTGAACCTCGGCATCCTCCGCCAGCATGACCGGAAAGCCAACCCGATGGGGGAAGATTTCAACTACCGGGAAGAATTTTCGAAGCTCGATTACGATGCACTGAAAAAAGACCTCCACTCCCTGATGACGGACAGCCAGGACTGGTGGCCGGCCGACTACGGTCATTACGGTCCATTCTTCATACGCATGTCCTGGCATGCAGCAGGTACATACCGAGAAGGAGACGGTCGCGGAGGCAGCTCATCGGGTTCACAGCGTTTCGCTCCATTGAACAGCTGGCCGGACAACGTCAATCTGGATAAGGCACGGCGCCTCCTGTGGCCGATCAAACAGAAGTACGGCAACAAGATTTCCTGGGCCGACCTGCTTGTGCTGACCGGGAATGTCGCCCTTGAGTCGATGGGCTTGAAAACGTTCGGTTTCGGTGCCGGACGCGAAGATATCTGGCATGCTGAAGAAGATGTATATTGGGGAACCGAGAAGGAATGGCTGGCGGACAACCGCTACTCCGGGGACCGCGACCTTGAAGATCCGCTTGCCGCCGTACAGATGGGGTTGATCTACGTCAATCCGGAAGGTCCGAACGGTGAACCGGATCCACTCGGCAGCGCGCGAGACATCCGCGATACATTTGGACGGATGGCGATGAATGACGAAGAAACCGTCGCCCTCATCGCAGGCGGACACACATTCGGCAAAGCCCACGGCGCAGGCGACGCTTCTCATGTCGGCGATGACCCGGAAGCTGCAACCATGGATGCACAGGGACTTGGATGGCAAAGCAGCTACAAGAGCGGGAAAGGCCGCGACACGATTTCAAGCGGTGTCGAAGGGGCGTGGACGACAAATCCGACGAAATGGGATAACGGCTACTTTGACCTTCTGTTCGGATATGAATGGGAGCTTACGAAGAGTCCCGCAGGCGCATCCCAGTGGGCACCGGTCAATATGACGGAAGAACATATGGCCCCTGATGCCGAAGATCCGTCCATCCGCGTGAAGACGATGATGACGACAGCCGACATGGCCCTGCGCATGGATCCCGATTATGAAAAAATATCGCGCCGGTTCCATCAGAACCCGGATGAATTCGCCGACGCCTTCTCCCGCGCCTGGTTTAAACTCCTTCACCGCGACATGGGGCCGAAAGCACGCTATATCGGGCCTGAGGTTCCAGAAGAAGAACTGATCTGGCAGGACCCGGTGCCGGCAGTCGATTATGACCTGTCCGATTCCGAAATCGCTGAATTAAAAGCAACAATCCTGGATTCAGGATTATCCGTAAGCGAGCTCGTGAAAACGGCTTGGGCATCCGCCAGCACATTCCGCGGCTCCGATATGCGCGGCGGCGCAAACGGTGCCCGCATCCGCCTCGACCCGCAGAAAGACTGGGAAGCGAACGAACCTGACCAGCTTGAAAAATTCCTAGGTATCTACGAAGACATCCAAAGCGGCCTGGACAAGAACGTCAGCCTCGCTGATTTGATCGTCCTCGGCGGATGTGCAGCAGTCGAAAAAGCGGCCAAAGATGCCGGCTTCGACGTCACTGTCCCATTCACACCGGGCCGCGGCGACGCCACACACGAGCAGACCGATGTCGACAGCTTCAAGGTGCTGGAGCCGGTATCGGACGGATTCCGCAACTACCAGAAGAAGGAGTATTCGGTCAGTCCTGAAGAAATGCTCGTCGACAAAGCCCAGCTCCTTGGCCTGTCCGCGCCTGAAATGACCGTATTAGTAGGCGGCATGCGCGCACTCGGCGCCAACCATGGAGGCACAGCACACGGTGTCTTCACAGACAGAGTCGGCGCCCTGACCAACGACTTCTTCGTGAACCTCCTTGACATGGGCATCGAATGGAAACCGGCCGGCTTCAACCAATACGAAGGCCGCGACCGCAAAACTGGCGAGGCCGTCCGCACGGCAACCCGTTTCGACCTCGTCTTCGGATCGAACTCCGAGCTTCGCGCCCTTGCCGAAGTCTACGCACAGGACGACAACAAAGAGAAATTCGTCCGTGACTTCGTTTCAGCCTGGGGGAAGGTGATGGATGCAGACCGGTTTGATGTGAAGTGTAAATAAGATAACAATGGTCCGGCCCCGGTTTGCACCGGGGCCGGACTCTTTTTTTCACATCCATCAACTGCCCTGAAAAGCTGTAAAAACGCTTTAAAATGAGAAAAAACAAGCTAAAATCATCAAAAATAGCCTGAAGTCTCATAAATGAGTGGCTCCCCGCCATCACAACCAGTCGGAATCGTGCAGTTCTTCCCCATTTCACCTGGAATCGTCATCTTCTCACGTGCGTTCATTCATTTATTATCGATTTCTTCAACTGTATTATCGACATTTAATCATTTTTTATCGAAAATCGCCATTCTATTATCGAATGAATTCCATCCGCTTTTTTCCATTATCAATCGTGCAGCACTTTTATCGAATTACCTCTCTTTATCGGAACTAGCCACTTAAAATCAAACAGTCCATCATGAAATCCAAAAATCCGAGCCCCCCGGAGTCCTACACAACATATCATCTACATATTCTACATCATCGGCCATACCATCCCGTGCCCTTGCGGCGGCCGCTTCTTAAAGTGCATTAAAAATATACATAGAAAAAAATACGAACCCGATGAAAAGAATGGTATACATTTTTGAATCACCTCAGGGAAAAATAATCCTTGTGCTCGGACATATGGTGTTGAAGGGTGGCACAAGTATGACATTCAGGAGGATGATTATGGGAATTTTAAGTGGAAATCCACAGGAAGAACCGCTTCATTATGGCGAAGTCTTTGGAACATGGAGCTATTTGCTGACTGCTAAGTCTACCGTTGCAGGTTATCAAATGCAGCTCAACCATGCTGGGGATGATGATCTGAAGAAATTGTTGAAAGACAGCATAGAAGCTGGGCAGGAAGAAATCAAGCAAGTGGAGAAACTTCTGAAGGAAAATGGAATCGGGTTACCCCCTACTCCACCAGAGGCTCCTAGTGCCTGCCTGGATGATATTCCGACAGGTGCCCGTATGCCGGATCCTGCGATTGCAGCTGCATTATCAAGCAACATCGCGGCAGGACTCGTGGCATGCAGCGCGATTATCGGACAAAGCATCCGTGAAGACGTGGCCATGATGTTCGGTCAATTCCATATGCAAAAAGCACAAATGGGTGCCAAAGTTCTGAAGTTAAACAAAGAAAAAGGATGGTTGATCCCTCCTCCGCTTCACAAGAATAAGAATGAACATTGTGAATAATTCATAATAGAGGATTCTCAGGCTGCGGGACGTTTCCAGGCAGTTTGAGAATCTTTTCTTTTTCATAGCGGTCGAGTCGAGTCGATTCATCTCCTACACTGCCCATCAAGGCTTCCATACCTTGCTCCATGTAAAAAACCCCCTTCGACTGAAGAGGGTTCACGTTTTAGAGGACCGCAGGATCAATGAGATCTCCGGTTCGGCGGCAGCGCCACTTCACTAAATCTCTCAACCAGCATCTTCAGCGAACGCTCCAATTCTGCCCCTGCCATCATCTCCCCATGTCCTGTCACAGCGATTTTCGGATCCAATGCCGCCAACTTCCCGACAGAGGCTTCCGCAGCGTCCCAATTCATCGTAAAATACCGCGGCGGTCCGCTGATTTCCTTCTTCTGGACCATCACCCGGTACAACGACTCCTGCTTCACCGTCACAAACGCATCGCCGGCAATCAGGACACCACCCTCTTCCCTGTAAAACGAAACATGCCCCGGTGTGTGGCCTGGCGTGTGGATCCATTTCCAGCCTTGCATAAACGGGACTTCCCCATTTTCAGGAAGCTTCTGAACGGAGCCTGATACATCAATCCCATGATGTGGATAAAACGGGGACAACTCACTGACCAATCCGCCATCTGCCGTTGGATCCCCCTCAGGATAATCGTGCTCTCCGTTTAAATAAGGAATCTCAAGCTCGTGCGCATAAACCGGCACGTCCCATTCCTTCAAAAGAGGCTCGAGCGCCCCGACGTGGTCAAAGTGGCCATGTGTCAGCACAATCGCTTTCGGCTCCCCATCATGGCCAAAACGCGCTGCGGCCGCCTCCATGATTTTTTCCTTTGAACGGGGCATCCCGCAATCGATCAACACCCAGTCCCTGGTTTCCGGAACACCGTAAAAGCACACATTCACAATCTGATTCGTCCAGTAATAAACATCCCCGCACACTTCCCTTCCCTCACCGCTGTTCACGCTGAAAAAAGGAAGATGCGTTTGGGAAAAATCGTTATCCAATGGTTTCAAAAAGATACCCTCCCTTACATTTTCGTACCGAAGAGTGCCTGCCTGTCTCTTTATCTATCCTCATTCCCTGGGGTGATTATGTGCTATTTTTAAAAAAATACAAAAAAGCCCGGCCCCGTCACAATGAGGGGGGCCGGGCTGCTTTCCTTTTTAAGCATCCAGGAACTTCAAGCACACAGGCTCTGGTACTTTGACGCCTGATTGGAGAAGGTGAAGCTTGCCGGTTTCCTTATTTCTTCTGAACAATGCCATTGTGTTCGATTTTTGGTTGGTTGCGACCAGGAAATCCCCTGTCGGATCCATCACAAAATCACGTGGCCAGTTCCCTTCCGTCGATGTCCATTCCACAAACATCAATTCACCTGAATCCTGATCTGCCTTAAATACCGCGATGCTGTTATGCCCGCGGTTGCCAGCGTACACATAGTGGCCATCAGGGGAAACATGAATGGCACTTCCGTCATTCGTCTCATTGAAATTCCCAGGAATCGTCGGGATATACTGTTGTTCCGAAAAGCTGCCGTCACTCTCATCATAATGCAGCACAAGGACCTCAGAGCTGAGCTCCGTCATCACATAGGCAAATTTCCCGTTCGGATGGAACGCTATATGGCGAGGGCCGCTTCCAGGCTTTGTTTCAAATACAGAAACCTCGGTTAACTCACCCTGGTTGGCGGAATATGTATAAATACGGTCGCTCCCCAGGTCGATCGCGATCACGTACTTCCCGTCCGGAGTGAAACCTGAATAATGCATGTGAGGCTTCTCCTGTCTCTCATGCGGGCCGGACCCTTCATGCTCGATGCTTGAAACAAGCTCTTTCAGGGAGCCGTCTTCATTCGTCAGGTAGGATTCCACCATCTTCGTATGATAATTGGCCGCCACCACCGTACGGCTTTCATGATCCACGCTCACATGGCACGGGTTCGCCCCTGGCGTACTGTCACTGTTCAACTCTGTCAGCGCACCATTCTCAGGATCGACGTGAAACGCAGTGACGCCGCCGTTTTCACCCTCTTTGGAGACCGCGTAAAGATTCTTCTTATCGCCACTAACCGTTACATAAGTAGGGTTGTCCACTTCAGCGGCCAGCTTTACATCCGTGATTTCTTCTTTAGCAGTATCCAGCGTGAATTGATAGACGCCTTTGCTCTCTTGCTTTGTGTATGTACCAACATATCCGATATATTTTGTCATCTGAACACACTCCCTGTTAGCTAGTATTTTTAAAAATACCGCAATTACTCTTATACCACTATAACAAAAAAATCAGGCAGCATAAAAACTGCACCGCCTGATTTTCTTATCCTTATTAAAATTTCTTCGTCACATTATTCCTTGTTGTGAATGCCAGCCGGGACACTGAACCTGTCCCTCTGTCCCTACTTCGGAATGACATCAATATACACAAACCGATCCCGCTCCGTCCCGGGATCGGGCGTTACCCTTTCTTTTCCCAGCTCATACTCAATGGGAAAGGAAAAATTTGGGCCGTTAAACACGAACGAATGGAACTCCCCGTTCTCGCCGCAGATATCGCGTGTATCGACTGGATAGTCTTTTATGAACGACTCATCATAGACCCTGCCGGAGAAGGACCGGTCAATTTGATCCATATCGATGCAGGTGATAACGGTTTTAAATCCAAGGTCGATAAAATCCAGGGAGATTTCCCCCACGGGGCGGTTCCATAACGGAAAGACCGGCGTGATGCCTGTCCCTGACATCATCGTTTCCCTGTATTCGCGGACATCCTTCAGGTGGATATCCCCGAATACGATATGGGTGACCCCGTCATCCCTCATCTCGGCAACCGCCTTCTGCATCCGATCCTGATACACTTCATTCGTGCATCCTTGCGGGATCCACACTTCCCTCAGCGGAATGCCCAGTGACTCGGACTGCTTCTTGAGGAGCTCATATCTGACTCCGTGAATCGAGACCCGGTCGAATCCTTCTGTCAGCGTGACAAACAGAGAATCCACTTCGTATGCTGGATCCTGTTGTATTTTATAGAGAGCGAGAGTCGAATCCTTCCCGCCGCTGAATGCGATTACTGTTTTCATGGTGACCCCTCCTTTAGTTGATAGATTTTAACAAGTAATGCAACTTTTTTTAAAAAAGTCCCTACTTAAATGTAGTTTCACACCAAGATTTATTAGATAGCTACTTTCCAGATTCCCTGATACCTTTAAAACAAAAACCCGATAAAATAAAGGCAGCTGCCACCAGTGCCGGAATTCCCACAAAGATGCCAATCAAATCCGTTTTATAATTCCACGGCACAAAAATTTCCCACAACGCAAAGGTAACCTTCCACAAAATAATAAAGATAAAGATCGTGAAAACAAAATAAATGATTTTTTCAAACAGTGTTTTCATCTTATTTGATCCTTTCCTACTAACGTTACTGAAGTGATCTTCAAAAAGTTTAACATAAATTCCCTATTGCCTTTGAGTAATGCTATTTTGAAGAGTTTGCTGATAATCTGTCAGCTACATCAGAATCCAGTATAAGGAAACAAGTTTGGGAACACTAAACCTGATTCTTACAAATTTGACTGCGTCAGATTTCAGCAGGTTTATAGGCGAAATGGTTATCGTCTATGAATACCTCCATAACATGTATCAAGCTAAATCAATTGTATTTCAAACAAATCAATCTGTAAAAAAGGAGAATAAGAAATGCCTTTTAAAAGACTGCTTTTACTATTTTTAGTTTCAACAATTACATTAACTCTAGTACAGGGCATGATTCAAGCTCCCCTACGTGTTCAGGCGAAAGAGAACAGATATAATCACAACAGCATTAAAATTGAAGATCTCGTAAAAAAAGCCGACTTTAGCATCTTCATCCCTGAACGAATACCTCAGGAGTATACATTGGAGATTAAAATGTATCCTGAAAGCATCAGGTTACACTATATGAACAAAGAAGATACGGATCTATCGATTGGAATTGAACAAAGGAAAGCACCCAATGCTTATCCTGACTCTACGTTTCAAGATGCGGAAAGCGTGTTGATCAATGGGAACAACGGATTTTTCAAGACCTTCAGTAACGCTCCGGGCGGCATACTTTCCTGGAAGCAGGATGGGACATTTCTAGAAATGTATAGTCACGTTATATCCAAACAAGAAATGATTGAAATCGCACGTTCGATGAAAATCGTCCAATAAAATTGTTGGTGGTCGGGGACGGGACAGCCCTCATCTATAGACTCTTTATAAAAACAGAAAAATCTCACATAAAAACCATTCATTTTGTCCATTTTTTTAAGAAAATCAAAGAAACCATTATTGTAATCAGCCATCAGCCGGACCTGGATTTCTTAGATCCGTCAGCCTCTCCTTAGCTCCCTAATCCTGATGATTGTGCCGCTATCAGAATAATTGTTCCTATATCCCCGTAATTGGGTAGTGTCAATAATTATGTGTAAGAGAGTACTCCCTGCATATATACTTCTCTTGGGTAATGGGGGTTGCCTTTCCCCTCCGGAGGCTGAAGCCTCCGGAGGGGAAAAATCGCTCACTATCATTTTTCATCGTAACGCTCATCAAACATATCGTTGAATTCCTCTTTCGCTAAACCAAATCCGCTTAATTTTCTTCTAGCCCAACGATCATTGTAATCTGACACATTCATATAAATGATTTTCTCTGCTGCTTCAATATTCGGTAGACTATCCATTGTTTTCAGTCTCTTTCGGACTTCCCTGTTTAAACGTTCAATCAGGTTTGTTGTATAAAGGTATTTTTGAACATCTTTAGGATACTTGAAGAACGTGAGAAGTACAGGAAGGTCATTCTCCCAGGATTCAAATTCTCGTTTGTACGTTTTCTTCCACTTCTCCTTCAGTTCTTGGAGTGCAGCTTGAGCCTCTTCGTAACTGTCTGCCTTATAAATAGTCTTTAGATCTTGGGCTAATTCGGGTTGATGCTTTTTTCGCGCATTGTTAAGCGTGTTCCTTACTTTGTGTACAACACAGCGCTGTACATCCGCTTTTGGAAAAGCACGAAGGAATGCATCTTCTAATCCAGACAAGCCGTCAAATACCCCAAGAAGGACTTGTTCCACTCCACGCTCACGAAGATCATTCAGAATTTCACTCCAGCCGTTGGAAGACTCTCTGCCACCAATATAAAATCCCAGAACTTCACGATTTCCTTCCGGCGAAATACCAAGAACAATATAGACAGCTTCTTTACCAACCGTGTCACGACGAACGTTTACAAATAAAGCGTCAAGATAAAGGGCACAATACCGTTTTTTCAAAGGACGGTTCTGCCATTCCCGGATATCTTGTAGAACAGTATCTGTTACATTGGAAATGGTGCCTGGAGAATAAGAGTCGCCAAGCAGGCTTTTCATAATTTTACCGACCTGACGAACCCCAACGCCATGACGATACAATTGGATGACTAGCTCATCAACAGCCACCATTCTGCGTTTGTAAGGCTCGAAGAGTTCCGTTTGGAACTCGCCATTACGATCTCTTGAAACATCAAGGTCTTCAACACGTCCATAGACAGTATCCAGCGTACGTGGATAATATCCATTCCGAGAGTTGTTTTGTCCCACAGGTTCATTTTTAAGGACCTCTTTAATTTCTTCTTGGAGGATGAATTCTACTTTTTCTTTAAGGACTTCTTTCATAGTGGACTCTAACAGACTAGAAAGATTAAGGTTTTTTGTGTTATCATTGGACATGGACAAAGGACTCCTCTCGATTATGTGGTGATATTCAGAGAGTACTTTGTCCTTTTTCTGTTGTCTAGAAAAAGACCTTACACATACATTTATAAACCATCCGTAATTGTGCCGGAATCAAAATTATTGTTCCGTTTTCCCCATAATTGTGCCGAATTTTAATTTATTGTGCCTTTTTTCGAATTTTCTTCGCATTAACGTTGAACACGTCCCGCCCCATAAAATCGATAATCGGCCTTCCCCCTCAAAATAATCTATAAATCCCCACCATGTCATTTGATATAATCAAAGCAGCACACCTTACTTTCATAGAAAGGGGTTCAAACCATGATCATCCGCCAAACCCAAGACTCCTTCATCATGATCAGACAGCATGATCACGCCTTCCTCTCCGGGGAAATCATCAAGCATTTCAACACCGGTCTCCTGAAATCAGACCAGCACTTTGAAGAAATGATCTACGCTGGCTATCAGCACGACCGCAGCTGGATCGGACTCGATGATACGCCGATCTGGAATGACCAGGACGGCATCCCCTACACCTTTTCAGACTATCCGCTGCTTCCCAAGATGGCCTTCTACAGAATCGGTCTCGAGGAAATCGAGAGGGTGAGTCCCTACGCTGCTCTCCTCTGCAGCATGCATTTTTACTCTTTTTTCACTAAATCGAAAAAGACCGACTGCATTGCCTTCATGAACGAGGAGACGAAAAGGCAGGCAAGACTCAAGAAGCTCTTCCCGAGACTTGATGAAGAACTTCTGCAACAGCATTTCCGTCTGCTTCAATTTTCTGATGACATGTCATTATACATGTGCCTGAACGAACCCGGCGTTACCAAAGAGGATGAGCATCCGTGGTTCAGGGATGGTTTCAAAAATACGGAATGGTTCAATGGAGGGGACCGGCTGCTCAATGGGGAGTGGCTCAACGACAAGGAAATCAGGGTAGACCGTTTCCCTTTTAACGAAGACTTTCTCTTGACGTTAACGTTTAAAGTGGTATCAAAAACGGCCATTCACGAAATGGGGATTGCGGCAGCCTATGAAGCCAGCAACTGGGAGAAGAAGACATTTTTCATAAAAAAATAGCCGGAGTATTCACCGGCTACGGGGATGGACGGGAGATAGCATCATGCAGTCCGGAGGATACTGCCTTTACGGCTTCTCCCCCTTTGACCCGCTTGAGCGACGCCACGATCAGAAAGCTGACAATCACCAGCAAAAGCCAAGAACTCACCTTTCCAAGATGGACAAGACTCCATGCATCGGTCTGGTTCGGATACTTCCAGGCTCCAAAGAACGTGGCGATGTTCTCGGCGACCCATATGAAAAACCCGATGAGTACGAACGAAAGTGCTATCGGCATCCGGTACTGCCTGCCGCCGACCTCGTACAGGACCCAAGACTGCCAAAAAACGATGATGACAAGCCCTGACAGCCACCAGCGGATGTCGATCCAATAATGGTGGGTGAAAAAGTTCAGATAAATCGCAGCCCCAAGGGCCACGACTAGCCAAAACGGCGGCCACTCCACCAGTTCGACCTTCAATCTTCTCCACGCCTGGCAAAGATAGCTCGCCACACTTGCATACATGAATCCGCTGTACAAAGGCACCCCGAACACCTTTGAATACCCTTCCTCCGGATAAGACCAAGAGCCCATATGTACCTTGAACAGCTCAAGTGCGAGACCAATCAGGTGAAACAAGGTGATGACCTTGAGTTCATCCCTTGTTTCAAGCCCTGACCGCAGCATCCCCCACTGCATCAGGAGGCAGATGATGAGAAGCCAGTCATATCTCGGCAGTAAAGGAAGCGGGATCACCTGCGTCAAAGCCAAAGAGGCAAAAATGACGACAGGAAACAAACATGACAGCGCCTGCTGCCAGCCAAAGCGAACGAGTTGTTTGAATGCTCTCATGATTTTTGCCTCCTTGTTTTTTTAAGATTCCCCAATTCATATCGAGCAGCCTGCACTGCTACGCCTCTCCATCATCCCGATACTCCAAAATATCCCCAGGCTGACAATCAAGCGCCTTGCAAATCGCCTCCAGCGTCGAGAATCGTATCGCTTTCGCCTTCCCATTTTTCAAAATGGACAAATTCGCCATCGTGATCCCGACCCGCTCGGAAAGTTCGGTCACGCTCATTTTCCTTTTGGCCAGCATCACGTCAATATTGATAATAATCGCCATTTCATTCACCTCAGACCGTTAAATCATTTTCTGATTTTATTTCGATGGCATTCTTCAGCAGCTTCTTCAGCACAGCCGCAAATACCGCAATCACCATGCAGCCGAAAATGATGACCATCCCGATCAGGATTATTCCAGGCGCGTCATCCTTTTCTGCCATCAAATAGATGAGCGGCATGAACGCCGTGTAAAACGCGCCGATTGTGACCGCGCAATTCCTGATTGTCTTCAAAGACCCTACGGATAATTCCGAAAATGCCTCATTCCTGTCTATATACCCCAAAAGCCTGAACGTCTGATAGAGCGCCGCGTAAAACACGATCGCCGTAATGTACAACCCGATTAGAAATGGATATTGCAAATAATCCAGTGACGGGTTCAGTTCAGCAAAAAACTCTGCAATCTCCGGGAGCACAAAAATGCACAAAGCAAGAACCGGAAGTCCCATAAGAATTAAAACGACCTTCAAAAAGAGCGTTTCCCGTTTCATAAAAAGCACCTCACTCATTAATGTCTCCTTGAATTTACCACATAATTTATTGTTTTTCAATAAATAATTATTGATTATAATTATATTTTTATTACTTAAAAATTATTCTTTTCATTTTTTCAAGTAAAAAAGCATTCCACACAATAGGGAAATACGTCACACCTTATGGTTCCACTCGGATCCTAAACGAAGAAAAACGTGCAGGAATGATCTGCACGTTTTTTATCGTCCGCCCGTTATGGGACGTATAGAATCAATTATTTATATCCCAATTCAGCATGGATATCCCTCTCCGCCATGGCCACCGCATCATCAAACGTCCTCACACCCTGTGCAGCCCATAGATGGTACAGCTTCTTCAAATCATTGCGATTATAGACCTGGGTCCCATAGTTTCCGTAAAAGTACACCAGCAGAACGTTCACCACTTCAACCGGAAGCAGGTCCATACTGTTTATCGATTTAATCGAGATCTTTTCAAGACCCCGTAGATTACTCTTTAAAATGGTTTCTGTCATTTGGAAAGGATCTGCGCTATAAATCAAATTCTTTTCTTCTTCGCTTAAATTATTCAAATTCATTTGAAAACCTCCTTCCCAAATCTTATTCCAATTATAGTGGTAAAAAGAGGTATATACAAGCTTAAATGTGCTTCTCAGAAAAAAAGATTTAAGGCCCGTCCCTCGATACAGTAAAGCGTTACCGCAACGAGGGACGGGCCCACTAGCGTTGCACGAAAGTAATTAAATTGAATATATTCAATTATTTTACATCTATTTTGAGTTTCTAAATTAAAAAAGGGAAGTAAGGTGTTAACTCAACCTTGTTCCCTTTTTTTTACATATGTATAATGTGCCATTGTTATTTCTTCTTCGTTTTCTTTTCTTTCACCATCACAATCCCAGTATCACCAAAAAACAGATTCTTTTTCCCCAGAGGTTTTTGCACTTTCTGCCTTCCTTTGGATGGTTTCTTCCTTCGGTTTAACTCATTCAAGATTCTGTCTGCCGGTTGGAATAAATAAATCTGTAAGACTCGAAAGAAGTTCCATGCCGTCTTCGTTGAGTTCAGTTGAAGCTTGATTAACAGTGATAGCCCGTATGCGATTAGTGCTAGAAACATGTGATTCCAGATACCTTGCGGTTTGGTACTCCATATCTTTTTCATCTTGAGATGACCCTTTATCCATTTGAAGAAGAGTTCAATCAACCATCGGTTTTTGTAGATTTCGAGGATTTCCACATCCGTTAAATCAAAGCGAGTGGTCAAAATCCGATATACTTGATTCTTTTCATCGACAAACTCAATGTAGCGAACGGGTTCATTTGAAATACCAAAATTAACGGTCTCGTCTTTTAGAACAGACGAGTGAGTTGGTTCTCGTTCTTCCAATGTGTAAAGAACTAAGTTCTTTCCAATACGGGCAACAAAATCAATTTCTTTGTCCAACCAGTCCATCAAGTTTTTCTTCGATCCATACCCTCTATCCATGACATAGGTAGCGTTAGCCTCTTCAATGATGACATCTGAGCTTTCAAAGTCTGTCACATTACCCGTTGAAGGGACGATTTTATCTGGAAACACTGTATTTTTGGAAGTGACAACCAATCGTGTATGCATTTTAACAGCATTATGGCCCTTTGAAATAAAGGCCCAGTCACACATGTTTTCAGGTAACCGAAATTCTGTAGAATCCACGATGTTCAAACGTCCAATCGCATTCGAAATACCGTTTTGCTTCCGAGTGTAGTGACGAACTTTAGCCATTACTTTGATAAAAACACTTTGTACTACCTCGGTAGAAAGATCGTTGATCCGCCGGCTTATTTGAGAGCCACTAATCCCGTTGACATTCAATAGTTTCATTAGATCGGTATACGCTCGGATCTTTTCTTCAATATGAGAATACGAACTCATCTGATCCAGGTGCGCAGCCACACCTATCCTTAATAGGGCTTCGGTAGTCAGCTTCTTTCCATAATCAAGAAGAGGACATTGTAAATCTTCCGTAGGAAGTTGGGATAAACATTGACAAATTAACATTCTTTGACCTATACTTTTACTCATTGCGTGAGCTCCTTTTGTAGAAGATTAGGGAACGTTTAGGTCACTATCTTCTACATTAGGGCTTTTTTTGTTTTTGTAAAGAAATTTTACCATTTTGCGTTATTTTACATATTTTTGAAGTCGTGCAACGCTAGTGGGACGGGCCTTGATTTTTAACTTAATCAATTGGTATTTACGCCCTCATTCTTTCCACTTCTACCTTATCCTCAACTTTATCTTCTGTTCGTTTCTCCAATTTATACACCAGCACTCCCCCAATCAAGAGCGCGATGCCGAGAAGCTTCTCCCATGACAGTGGAGCGGCTTCAAAGCCGAACCATCCGCCTGTGTTGATAACGAACGCAATCATGATCTGTGAGATGAGCGCTATCGAGATCGCATAGGCAGGGCCGATCAAGCTGACGCCCCTCATCAGGAAAAACACGATCCCGACGCCAAATACCCCGCTGAACAAAAATACGGGATTCATATTGCCAACCTCGAACAAACTTCGCTGCTCGATTCCATAAAAGACCGGCAGTGAACAGACAAGGCCGAGACCTAGGACCAGGCTCGTCGTCGCCCAAGGACCTGTCTTCTCGCTTACTCGTGCATTGAATACATTTTGCAGGCTGATCAAGATGCCTGCAATCACCGCTAGAATCACACCAATCACATGAGCACCTCCTTATTCATAGATATTCCCTTTTGCAAGTGCGCTGAGTTTCTTTAGATTTTTTATTTTTATAGAACCATTCACCCGTTCGATGGTGTCTTCAGCTGCCATATTTTTTAAAACCCTGTTCAAGTGGCGGTAGCTCGTTCCGATCCATTCTGCCAGTTCCATGAGATTGGAGGTCCTCATCTCCTCATGAAACACAGTCCCTTCAGCAACTTCTGAAATGGATAACAGATAACTCGCCAGCCGCACTTCGACCGGGTACAGCATGTGCATGCTCGTCGCATGCAGTTCCGTGTAGAATTTATGAGCCATCGTATCGAAGAGGAAACGGGTCATCGCCGGATGTTCCCCCTCGATCCTTGCCAAATCAGCAAAAGGCACGGCAAGGAACACCCCGTCTGTGACGGCTTCAACCGAGTTGATGACTGCACTCCCCCTCGAATATTCCACATCTCCGATCAAAGCGGGCGGACGCTTGAACCGGTTGATCAGGAGTTTCCCTTCAGGGGTGTGCGTGAAGATCTTGATCTTCCCTTCCATAAGGAAATACAGTTCGTCAAGCTCATCCCCTGTCGAAAACAGCACGTCCCCCTTTTCAAACCGGTAGACTTTGATATATTTTCTGAAATGCACCGGAAATAAATCCTCCAGTTCGGTCCCTCTTATATACTGTTCTGATTTGGCAGCCTGGATTTCTTTCACCGTATGGACTCCTTCTTTCTACAATTGGAAAAGAACCACCCCGGCAAGCATCATGATCAATCCGACACCCTGCCTGAGCGTAACGGGGACCTTCCTTTCCCCGAACCATCCTTTGGACTCGATGGCAAAAGCCGTTCCGATCTGTGCCACGAGAAGGATGGCAATGGCCGATGCTGGCCCGATCATATGAATCGCCGTCAGTTCAGAAAAAACCACCACGACACCGAACGAACCACCGATCAAATAAAGGAACGGCACCTGCCTGAAGCTTTTCCCTTTTCCATATCTTTCTTTCATATAGATCGCCATCGCGATCGTAAAAGCGACGATATGGACGATGGACGTCGTATGCCATCCGCCGATCGCGTCACTCATTCTGGCATTGAAAATGCCCTGCATGGTGATGCACAATCCCCCAAGCAGCGCAAATATAGCACCTTTCATCATACATCCTCCTATTCTGAACCTTATTAAATAGGAGAATGGAATTTCCCGAAAGGACATATGTCCTTAGCATACCCAATGCCAGCCAAAATTCAAAGGCCCGTCCCTCGTCACGGTACAGCATTACCGCAGCGAGGGACGGGCCTTCAGCTTTTATATTTTCTTATCGACCTCTGACGTATCCACATTATCCCCGAACCAATCTCTCAATTTCGCCTTGGCTTTCGCTTTCACATCGTCATCGATGTACATGGCCACCTGCAGCAAAGCAACACCCAGCGCCCCTAGGTCATCCGTGAATCCTACACCCACTGCCATATCAGGAATGAGGTCCGTCGGCAGAATGAAGTACCCGAGAGCCCCGATGATCACCATCTTTGCCTTCTTCGGCACATCCGGCTTTTGCAGGACAAAGTACAGGAGCAGCGCCGTGTAAACCACTGAGTGGCCTGCTTTCAAACCAAACTTCTTCAGCTTGCTCCAGAATTTCTCCTCTGAAAAATGTTTCTCTGTATCATTCATTTTCCCTTATACCTCCACCATAGTTTTGACCTGGTTACTTATCATTGTAGAAGGATTGATTGAAATAGACAAACTTTTGAGCGGCAAACGAACTTTCCCATACTTCAAATAAATGAGAAAAACCCTCATCAAAAGTAAATGAGGTCCTTCACCTCCAATCAATGATGATGTTGATGTAAAGAAGCTCCACCCTTCCCCTCACACATCACCGAATCCTCATGAGGATGATCACTGCTTTCCAGCTGAACCGTCACATGCCCGATTCCTTTATGCGCAAGCTCTTGTTCAATCTTGCGTAATAGCTCCTGGCTTTCACATATCGTCAACTCCTCACTCACAACCGCATGGCAGGAAAGGGCGTTCTGCCCGCTTGTGATGCTCCACACGTGGAGGTCATGTATCCTCTCGATTCCCTCCACGTTTTCTATGGCAGCGATGACATCGTTCAGGTCCACATTCTTAGGAGTGCCTTCCATTAATACATGGACCGCATCCTTCGTGACCCTCCATCCGCTGATCAATACAAGCAGTGCAACGATCACACTTGCAGCCGGATCCGCCCAGCCCCAGTCGAAAAACAGGATCAGCAGTGCTGCCGCAATCGCTCCGACAGAACCAAGCAGATCTCCCAATACATGGAGGAATGCCGCACGCAAATTCAGATTTTCTTCCGTATCCCCGCGCATCAAGATCCATGCGACGATGATATTCACCACCAAGCCGATCGAAGCAATCACAAGCATCCCGGTCGATGCGACTTCCGGCGGCTCCATGAAGCGGTGATAGGCTTCATAAAAAATATAGAGCGATATGAGTACCAGCGTCACCCCGTTAAAGACCGCAGCCAAAATCTCAAGACGTTTATATCCATACGTCTTACTATAGTCAGCCACTTTTTCACCCAGCGTAAAGGCCAATAATCCAATCCCGAGTGACACCGAATCGCTCAGCATATGACCCGCATCGGACAACAAAGCCAGACTGTTCGTAAGGAATCCCCCTGCTGCTTCAACGATCATATACCCCGTGATGATGATAAAACTGATCCACAATGCCTTTTTGTTTCCGCCATGTGTGTGGTCATGTCCGTGGTCGTGTCCCATGTTTATACCTCCCTGTCTTCCTATTCTTCTTTTATATCCAAATTCTATTCTGTATATATTATATATGTGAATATGTAGTCATATATACATATTATAAACCAACTATATCCATTGTCAACCAAATGGCACAGTCAAAGGCCCGTCCCTCGTTCCGGTAACGCATTACCGCAGCGAGGGACGGGCCTTCGACCTAAACACCAAACCCTATATCAAATAAAATCCCATCTGCCTCTTCGCCATATACTCCACTTTCCCGTCCAAGAGCGCGACTGGCTCCTCGAGATAAATCGGAACCTCCTGCCCCCACTCAGGCACGAACTGACGGATATTGAATTCCATCGCGTAGCAAGTATTTGCCGTGAGCGGCAGATCGCCTCTGACCGGCACATCGCCCTGCTGATCATAGAGGCCGATGAGCGCCCCGGCTTCGTGGCAATGGGGCCCGACAGGATGACAATAAATCATCGCATCGATCTGCTCTTTATTCGCAGACGCCTTCGCCGCACGGAACACATCATTGCCCGTTTTGCCCTCTTTCATATGAAAACTCAAAATGTCCTCGAGCCTCAAAGCGGTGAAAAACGCGGACTGAAGACCTTCCGGCGCCTCCGTTTCCCCCGGCTTCAGCACATAGGCGAGCTGCTGCGTATCGGTGGCGAGCCCGAGATACTCAATTCCGAAATCCAAGTGGACGATATCTCCAGGACGGATGATCTCCCCCTCGATCCGGTCCATCTCAGAGCCTTTCCGCTGAAGATCGACGGTAGGGTAAAAAGACGTTTTCAGTCCGAGGTCCAGCACCCGCTGCCGGATCCAATCCACCACATCTTCCGTCGTCGTGATCCCAGGATGGATGACCTTAGACGATAACGCCTCCTCCGCAATCTTCCTCGCGAGTTCAGCAATGGCAGGATACGCCTTCATCTCCTTATCGCTCCTGTTCGACAGCCAATTGACGATGAGATGCTGTGCGCTCACAAAGCGTTCATTATATTCACTCAGGACCATCTGTAACTGTTCAAAATAAGAATGACTCAGCCCGTCACTCGCAGCGAACGTATGGGAATAATTCAATCCGATCCTGTCAGGGTCGCACCTCTCCACAGTATTCTTCAGACACTCCCACTGATCCCCTTCCGTCCTGTTCCAAATCCTTTCATAAAAAGGCTCGAAGCTCTGATTCGGGTGGATGGCCCCTCGCTTCAACTGGCCGCTGTCATCCAGCCAGAATACCAGGATGGTCAGCCTCCTCGAACTGTCGATGGCGGCAGGATACAACGTCTTCAATACCGGATCTTCATGATACTCCCGTCCGATCACAATCCACATATCGAACTCATGCTTCTTCATCAAAGCCGGCAAGAGTGTATTCAAGCGGTGGAACAACCAGCGGTTCTGGACTTCCTCCCTCTTCTTCAGCGGCATAATCAAAGACATCGATTTATTCTTCATGGTCCATCTCCTCCACGTAACTCTATTTCTATTACCCTTCGACAAAGTCCGGAGATTTCCTTTTAAAAGAAAACTTCCCGGTCATTCGGTTCGTCTAATCGGGGAGGAATAATTAAGTTAATCTCGAATCAGAGAACATGGGGGAATCCGCATGAAAACATTCATTAAACCATTTCTAGCCCTTGAATGGATCACGGTATTAGGAGCAACGTCTGCTGCTTACATCAAGTGGGATTTTCCGCTGGCAGTCTGCATAGGTATCGTAGTACTGGCCGCATTTCTGACACTGTTATTCTCGAGAATGTATGAAGGGAAAGAAGAAAGGAGAATAATGGAAAGTAGCCGCTTCCTGATTGGGGGTCTGTAAATGGACATGATCATTGACCTGCTCCTTGGGGTGGGTGTCGTCTTTTTACTATTGATATCTTTTTTGATCTTTACTATTTTGAATAACAAGAAATAAAGCTTTGGAATATCTAAAAAACTACAACCTTAAGACAACCAATCTCAGTGTAGTCCATTAATACCGCTAATGATTTCCGTGCAAGACTTCCCTTTCCGCGGGTAGCGCGTGAGCCTCCTCGGAGCTGCGCTCCTGTGGGGTCTCACTTGTCTAGCTGCAGGGCTTAGAGGCACATGTCATAAGTCAAACCGTCCAAGAAGGCAAAGAACGCCTTCGTGGCCGATTCGTCTTATGCCACACGCCTCTGAGCAAAGCCCTTCCGCTTTTCTTATAAGCCACTCTTCCCGCAGGAGTCCTCGTCTTGCACTCCAATCAACCGCTGTAACAAGCTGATAACTAAGCTCATAATTGAACAAAACTAAAGAAACCCAAACCTGTTTGAGCCCTGAGATTCAAATAAGTTTGGGTTTTCTTCAGCCCGAGACACTTTTTCGATCCTCATATTGTCATCTTTTTTCAAAAGCCAGCTTCAATCCGAAGCCGATCAGCACGGCACCGGTCACTCTTTCCATCCAGCCCTGTACGCTCGGAGTCATGAGCCAGCTGCGCAAGTAGTTGATGAAGAAGACATAAACAAAGAACCAGCCGATCGAAAGCAGACTGTATACCCCTCCCATGAGGACAAGCTGCCCCGCTGCCTGGGACTCAGCCGTGACAAACTGAGGAAGGAACGTCAGGAAGAAGACAGCCACTTTCGGATTGAACACATTGGTAAACAGCCCCTGCTTGAAGGCCGACCGTTTCACCGCAGCCGTATCCGTGATTTCCGCAGATGTCTCTTTCTTTTTCACAAAAGACGTCACACCAAGATAGATAAGATAAACGGCCCCGACATACTTAACCACTTCAAATGCAGCAGCCGACTTCATCAGGATGGCGGACAACCCAAACGCAGCCGCAACCGTATGGACCAGGCACCCTGCCGCGATACCGAGGGCCATTTTGAACCCATCAGCCTTCCCGTCTGAAATTGTCCTCTTCGTAAGCAGGGCTGTATCGATTCCGGGACTCATCACAACAAATAACGACAGCAAGAGAAACGTAAGGAATTCATTCATGACAGCCAATCCTCCTGATAAAAAAGTAAATACATTTTAACACGGGCCGGTACGCTGGTGATACAATTTTTTTGAAAATTTAAACAAAAAAAACACCTCCCCTTGTGCAAGTCCTGCACTCTAGGAAAGGTGCTTCTTATCATCTACCTATTTCGCATTCTCATCCGGCTGATGGACACCGAAAATATTCCCTTCAGGATCGGTATAATAACCCTGCCACGCCATTCCCGGCAGCGCATGCTTAGGCAGCGCCACTTTTCCGCCAAGCTCCAGAATCTTTTTCTCCGCTGCATCATAATCCTCGACACCCATCGTACAGGAATACCCGTTCAACGGTTGATTTGCCTCTGGCCGCGGTCCTTGGCGCTTCATGATCGCCCCATTGATCCCAGGCACACTTTCATCCCCCGTTACCGCCCCGAAATAAGGCATCCCCGCATATTCGCTCCAGTCCTCGAACTTCCAGCCGAAGACCCCGCCGTAAAATTCCTTCCCCATTTCCACATCTTCCACGTGAATTTCAAAATGCACCATCCGTCCCATTGTTTCCCCTCCGCAAATCAATAGTTTTATAATTCTGATAAATCACAGCTGCCTCTTTATAGTAAACGATTTTGTCCAAGCAGTACAATGGTAGATTGGCAGCTTTTCCGTAGATACGTGGCAGGCAAAATACCGGATCACCAGAATTACCCCATCAAAACCATAGACTTTGCTATACTCTAGGTATCAAGGACAAGCAGGTGATTCCATGTTAAAAAGAAAAGCAGCCAGTATTCTCATCTCGATTCCAACGGTCAGCCTGGTAACCTCGTTATTATTTCCAATGGAATCCCTTCTGACAACCTTATCGTTGTATACCATCTATGGAGGAATTTTAATGATCATCGCCGGAGCACCGGTATCCATTATCGCGGGCATGATCACCACCAAGATCAAATGGCACCCCCACCTGGTCAACTTCCTTATCCATATCGGACCTTCCATCGTTATCAGCTTTTCCATGTTCGGCGATATGGGATTCAGTCCATTCTTCGGGATTCCGCTGATGGCAGCCTCCATCTTCTTTATCGTCGATGAGATCGTCTTTCACAAAGTCAGCCTCAAACGAAAAAAGGCAAAATAGATGTTCGCCATCCCGGTGGTTCTTTTCGCCGTATTCGGAGCTCCTTATTACTTTCTTGGATTAAAAGGGCAGTATACGGCTTCCCAAATCGATCAAAAAGGGCCGCCATCCGTCACCCTCCTGACCGGTGAGGAGCCTGAATCCATCAGAAGCTATTATTGCTGGACATCGGACGGTACCGGCTGTTCATATGATACGAACCCCTTCCCACTCCCGGAAGAAGGCGTAGACTTTGTCGATGAAATCGAGCTGAAAGAACCGACTGCCTTGAAGTTCCAATTCGACAACAGCAAGGGCGAACCGACGCTTCATGCCTACTACCACGACGGCAGCGAAAAGAAAATGATCAAAACAGACGGAGCGGAAATCGCCATTCCTTCCGATATCCCTGAGCAAGGAGTAAAATTCGTCGCTAAATGGGATAATCACGAAATTGTCTGGTTCTTCGTGGGAGTGCGGACGGGAATCCCGACGAATGGGCGGACTTTTTAGATGCAAACTCATTTTAAATGAAGTATTTTTTGTATGTAGAGACCCAATTTCCATAATCCTGAATCTTTTCACCCCCATCAAACGTATCTATAGTAGCTGTAAAATACACTGAGTGAGGTGTTGACCATGTTTTTCAGGATTTTTCATAAATCAAACCGCTTCACGAAAATCGCTCTGTTGACCGCTGCTGTACTTCTGCTCCTTGGCGGGTTATCTTTACTGGTACTTTAGGGATTCAGCCGCCGAACGGGATTCCTTTTAAGAAGAAAATATTTTTGTACTTTCATGGAGGGAAACTAAATATGGTTACTTTACAAAAGATGACCCCCGCTGAATTTCAGCAATATCTCGAAACAGCCGTTGCAGATTATGCGAAGGAAAAAGTGTCAGCGGGAAACTGGGAAGAAAAAGGATCTTTGCAAAGAGCACAGGAAGAATTCAGCAATCTTCTTCCGGATGGAGAGAATTCCGAAAATAACTACTTATACACGATTCTGAATGAGAGCGCTGAACATACAGGGATCATATGGCTCGCCAAGCAATCTTCTGAAAAAGCGTTCATCTATGATATCCGCATCCTGGAAGAGCACCAGGGAAAAGGTTACGGCAAAGAAGCAATGAAAGAAATAGAAGAGAAAGCAAAACAAATCGGGGTGAATAAGATCGGTCTGCATGTATTCGGGCATAACAAGATCGCCAGGGGATTATATGAAAAGATCGGTTATAAAACCACCAACGTGGTAATGGAGAAGGAAATTTTCTGACTTCTATCTAAAAAAGAACCTTTGCCTTCCAACCCGGCAAAGGTTCTTTCCATTTAACGGTCCAGCCTCACCAGATCCGCATACGTTTCCCGCTCGATTACAACTCGAGATTCGCCGTCCTTCACAAACACCACGGCCGGACGCGGAATCCGGTTATAATTATTCGCCATCGAATACCCGTAAGCGCCCGTACTGAACACAGCAAGCGTGTCCCCGAAGTTCACCGGCGGAAGCATCAGATCCCAGATCAGCATGTCACCTGACTCACAGCACTTCCCTGCAATGCTGACAAGCTCCGTGCATTCCTCATTCGGACGGTTCGCCAGCACCGCATGATATTTCGCGCCGTACAGTGCCGGACGCAGATTATCGGTCATGCCGCCATCCACTGACACATACGTGCGCACGTCAGGGATGATTTTCTTCGACCCGACTTTGTACAGCGTGGTCCCTGCTTCCGCAACGATGCTGCGTCCTGGTTCCACCCATACTTCCGGCAGCGGATACCCATTCTCGCCGAAGCTTTCCTTCACGCAGTCCGTGATCGCTTTTACATATTCGGAGATCGGAAGCGGCTTGTCTTCTTCCGTATAACGCACCCCGAAGCCTCCCCCGATATTCAAAACCGGCAGCGTAACTTCGCATTCCAGCCTTACACTTTGAAGAAAATCGGACAGAACGGTGATTGCCTGCTGAAATCCGTCCAGCTCAAAAATCTGCGACCCGATATGGGAATGGATCCCGAGTACATTGTAATGCGGCTTGCATAGGGCGATTTGCATCGCGCGGTCGGCCTGGCCGGTCGAAATCCCGAATCCGAACTTCGAATCATCCTGCCCCGTCATGATGTAGTCATGGGTATGGGCCTCGACACCCGGCGTCACACGTAGCAGGATGTTCACCTGGTGTTCACGCTCTTTCGCCAGCTCATGCAGGAGCTCAAGCTCAAGGAAGCTGTCGACCACGAAGCAGCCAATCTCCGCATCAAGCGCCATCACCATCTCTTCTTCAGACTTATTATTCCCGTGAAAATGAATCCGTTCTGCCGGGAATCCTGCTTCGAGCGCCGTGTACAACTCCCCTCCGGACACGACGTCCAGCGACAGATTCTCCTCTTCCGCAAGGCGCACCATTTCTTTGCACATAAACGCCTTGCTCGCATATGCCACTTGGAACTCGAGCCCGCTCTCGATGAACGCCTCGCGGAACTCGCGTGCATTGCGGCGGATCATGTTCTCATCATAGACCATCAGCGGAGTTCCGTACAATGCGGTAAGCTCGCCCGTACTCATCCCGCCGATTTCCAATTGTCCTTGTACATTCGTTTCCATTGCTGTCATATTGAATCTCCTCCTGAAACCCCTCCGAAAAAAACTACACAAAAAAACCGTATGAAGCGATGCTCATACGGTTTCCTGATCAAAACGAAGAACGTTCTGAAGAATTCTGTATTAACATCTCTTCAATAGTTCTCCACAACGTGACCATTGTGACAGTCTGACACTTGTTCAATGCCAGCCCAACAGGAAACCGATAGGCTGCTTCCCGTTTCGGCGATCTGCCTTTCACTTTCCGTCCCGGGATCCATCATCCTCAGGAAAGCTACTCCTCATTCTCGCGCCTCTATTATCAGAGAGTAAGTTTATAGTTTTGTAAAGACACTATACCACCCGGGTGGAAAAATTGTCAATCTATTATGTTATATTCTTATTTTGAGCCTTATCAGGGGAAACCCCGTCGATCGTAAAGTGAATACTTTCATCGATGCATCCAAGGAGCGCTTCCTTCACATATTCCGTTAATTCCTTTTTCACGTCTTCAATCGATTCATCTAACCATCCACCCGTGACTCTGCCCTTTGAATAGAAACATATTGGATACATTCCACTCTTCTTGCCCAACAGATTTTTAAACCGTTAAAAAAGTTTATAAAACAGCCAATCTTTTATCATTTCACAGTGGATTTGAACCTATTTTTTGAAAAAGTAGTTTTCGAGCTAAAAATATATCCCCCTTTTGCTATGATTAGAGGAGCCATACCAAATAATTGTGCCGGAATCCAAATAATTGTGCCACTTGTCGATTTATCTCTATCTGACTCTAACGATTGAAGACTCTCTACATATGAAACAAAACGGAAGAACCCCTTTCTCTTTCCCCCGATAAACTACACAAAAAAATAATCCAATCTTCTTCCTTGACTTTTTCACCAGCATATATAATAATAAATATCGAATTAGAATTATTATAAACTATTAATAATTCTCAATCCCACATACTACTTTTAGGAGGAATTTACACTATGTCTTTAATCGGATCAGAAGTAAAACCATTCACAGCACAAGCATACAAAGATGGTGAGTTCATCACTGTCACTGACGAAAGCCTGAAAGGTCAATGGAGCATTTTCTGCTTCTACCCTGCAGACTTCACATTCGTATGCCCTACAGAACTTGAAGACCTTCAAAATAACTACGAAGCTCTTAAAGAGCTTGGCGTAGAAGTATATTCCGTTTCTACAGATACTCACTTTACACATAAAGGCTGGCACGACAGCTCAGAAAAAATCGGTAAAATCAGATACGCGATGATCGGGGATCCATCTCAAACAATCTCCCGCAACTTCGAGGTATTGAATGAAGAAGAAGGTCTAGCTGACCGCGGAACATTCATCATCGATCCAGATGGTGTCATCCAAACAGTTGAAATCAATGCAGGCGGCATCGGCCGTGACGCAGACATCCTAATCGGCAAAATCAAGGCTGCACAATATGTGCGCAAAAACCCAGGCGAAGTTTGCCCGGCTAAATGGCAGGAAGGTTCTGAAACACTTAAGCCAAGTCTTGATCTAGTTGGTAAATTATAAGGAGTGCAGTAAATCATGCTCGAAGCAGATATTAAGGCACAATTAGAACAGTACCTGCAAATGATGGAAGGCGATATCGTCCTGAAAGTCTCAGCAGGTGATGATGACATTTCTAAGGACATGCTGGCTCTAGTCGAAGAGCTTTCATCCATGTCCCCTATGATCTCTGTCGAAAATGCTGACCTTCCAAGAACACCAAGCTTCAGCGTGAATCGTGCAGGAGAGGAAGATACCGGTGTCCATTTCGCCGGTATCCCGCTCGGCCATGAATTCACTTCCCTGGTGCTTGCCCTTCTTCAAGTCAGCGGCAGAGCCCCGAAAGTGGACCAGAGTGTCATCGATCGAATCAAGAGCGTCAAAGGCGAGCATCACTTCGAAACATATGTCAGCCTGAGCTGCCATAACTGCCCTGACGTTGTACAGGCCCTCAACATCATGAGTGTGCTCAATCCGAACATCACTCACACGATGATCGACGGTGCTGCGTACAAAGAAGAAGTAGAATACAAGAACATCATGGCCGTTCCATCCGTTTACTTGAATGCTGAATTTTTCAGCGGCGGACGCACGACGATTGAGGAAATCCTTTCTAAAATCGTGGAAGGCCCTGATGCCAGCGAGCTTTCCGACAAGGACCCATACGACGTCCTAGTAGTAGGCGGAGGACCTGCCGGATCCAGTGCGGCCATCTATGCAGCACGTAAAGGAATCCGCACAGGGATCGTAGCCGAACGCTTCGGCGGACAGGTACTGGATACGATGAGCATCGAGAACTTCATCAGCGTCAAGCAGACGGAAGGTCCGAAGCTTGTCGCAAGCCTTGAAGAACACGTGAAGGACTACGGCATCGATGTCATGAACCTTCAGCGTGCCAAGCGCCTTGAAAAGAAAGACATGATCGAGCTTGAGCTTGAAAACGGCGCAGTCCTTAAGAGTAAAAGCCTGATCATCTCGACAGGTGCACGCTGGAGAAACATCGGCGTCCCTGGCGAACAGGAATTCAAGAACAAAGGTGTGGCTTACTGCCCTCACTGTGACGGACCACTATTCGAAGGCAAAGACGTTGCGGTCATCGGCGGCGGTAACTCCGGTGTCGAAGCAGCAATCGACCTTGCCGGCATCGTCAACCACGTAACGGTTCTCGAGTTCAACTCAGAACTTAAAGCCGACGACGTCCTTCAAAAACGACTTCAAAGCCTTCCGAATGTGACAGTCATCACGAACGCACAGACACAGGAGATCACCGGAACCGACAAGGTAAACGGGATCACCTATACTGATCGCGACACACACGAGGAACACCATATCGAGCTGCAAGGTGTATTCGTCCAAATCGGTCTTGTACCAAATACAGACTGGCTTGACGAAACCATCGAACGCACACGTTTCGGTGAGATCGTCGTCGACAAGCACGGCTCTACAAGCCTTCCCGGCGTTTTCGCTGCAGGAGACTGTACGGACAGTGCCTATAACCAAATCATCATTTCAATGGGATCTGGAGCGACAGCCGCACTAGGCGCGTTCGACTATCTCATCCGGAATTAATGTGAATAACCGCTTTTCTGCCGATTGGCAGGAAGGCGGTTTTTTTATGATCATTGGGCAGCACCCGCCCTTGTTCACCCCGGCAATCGCGTCCACCTTTCTGATTTCTTACATTCCACACTCCCTTGAACGATTGGCCGATCGTTTTAGCCCCATGAATAATTCCCCCCTCACCTGTAAAAAGTATGCAAGACCATATTAGTACCTTACTCCCTTTTAAAAATAGACATTCTATAGAAAGGATTGAGCACAGCATGGAGTTCTCATGGATATGGAAAGCCGTCCTCATCGTCCTTGCCGGGACACTCTTGTTAAGGATCGCCGGCAGGAAGTCGATTTCCCAGATGACCCTCGCTCAGACGGTCATCATGATCGGGATCGGGTCGTTATTGATTCAGCCCGTAGCTGGGAAGAATATTTGGACAACCATCGGGGTCGGGCTCATCCTAGTCCTCACGCTGATGGGGATGGAATTTTTACAAGTAAAATCGGACCGTGTGGAAAAAATGATTACCGGCAAATCTAAGATCCTCGTGGAAAATGGCGTTCTCAATGAAAAAAATTTAAAGAAACTGCGCATGACCGTGGATCAGCTCGAAATGAAGTTAAGGCAGAATGGAGTCAGCAAAATCACCGATGTCAAATGGGCAACCCTCGAACCAAACGGGCAAATCGGAGTCGAGCTGATGCAGGAGGCGAACCCCGTGACGATGAAAGATTTCCAGCAGCTCCAAGCGCAGATCCAGGAAATCAGAAATCTTCTCCTCATTCAGCCGGCAACCAGTCATCCAGTAAGCCATGAACGCCCTGCCGAAGATATTTTTGCAGAAATTAAAGATAACTCATCATTGAAGACCCCGCCAAAGCATCTTCAATGATTTTGTTATTCATCTAGAACGGTTCTTTTAAGAGTGCCTTATTTCGTATTCTAAAACCTGCGGTCATGAGAAAACGGATAGAGATTGAATTGGAGGAATTAATCATGAAAGCTGTAACCTATCAAGGAAAGAATTCAGTGGCCGTCAAGAAGGTGGATGATCCGCGTATAGAAGATCCGCAAGATGTCATTGTGAGGATTACGTCGACCGCTATCTGCGGCTCCGATCTGCACTTGTACCAAGGGAATTTCCCCCTCCCCATCGGCTATGTCATCGGCCATGAGCCAATGGGGATCGTCGAAGAGGTCGGTCACGACGTAACGAAAGTGAAAAAAGGAGACCGGGTGATCATTCCCTTCACGGTCGCCTGCGGAACGTGTCACTATTGCAATCACCATTTAGAAAGCCAGTGCGACAATTCCAATCCCCATTACGATTCCGGCGGACTATTCGGCTACTCGGAGAAATTCGGCAATTATCCCGGCGGGCAGGCGGAATACCTG
This sequence comes from Bacillus sp. Marseille-Q1617, assembly GCF_903645295.1. NCBI lineage: Bacteria > Bacillati > Bacillota > Bacilli > Caryophanales > Bacillaceae > Bacillus > Bacillus sp. Marseille-Q1617. The sequence goes on along the minus strand of NZ_CAHJXM010000001.1, from coordinate 600,941 downwards.
AGAGTCCCTTATGGGAACTACACCCCCTTTCTCGTACCGTCAGATTGTGAGTTAGAGGACGAGCAGCTTCTCATGCTTTCAGATGTAATGCCCACTGCCTATTGGAGTGTAGAGAATGCCGGCGTCAAAAAAGGGGATACCGTTATCGTGCTCGGATGCGGACCGGTCGGATTGATGGCCCAGCAGTTCGCATGGAAAAAAGGCGCTGAACGAGTGATAGCAGTCGATTACTTCGACTACCGGCTTCAACACTCCAAAAAGATGAACAGCACCGAAACCTTTGATTTCACCCAATACGACGACATGGGGGAAACCTTGAAGGAATTGACCAAAGGCGGAGCAGATGTGGTGATCGATTGCGTCGGGATGGACGGTAAAAAATCACCCCTCGAATTTGTAGAACAAAAACTAAAACTGCAGGGCGGGACGATCGGACCTATTCAAATCGCGACCAAAGCGGTCCGTAAGTGCGGGACCGTTCAATTGACAGGCGTTTACGGAGGGCTTTATAACATGTTCCCCCTCGGAGCATTCTTCTCCAGGAACATTACGCTGAAAATGGGCCAGGCACATGCCAGGGGCTACATGGAACCCCTCTATAAACAAGTCGTCAACAATGAAATCGATTCCACCTCCATCATCACACACAAACTCAAACTTGAGGATGCAGCAAAAGGCTACGAGCTGTTCAATAAAAAGGAAGACGACTGCATCAAGGTCATCCTCAAACCGTAAAAAAAGTGCCCGGGCGCTAATATAAGAATGTTAGGAACCGGGCGCCAAATAAATGGGCCTGATTCACACTTTTAAATGAAAAGTGAGCTTGGCAGAGCAATTTTGAAGAAAAAATCTGCTCCCGTACCTTTTTCTGCCCTATCCTCACGGAAAATCCAGCGTCCCTTTTAATAATCGTGCCGGCGTTCGGATAATTGCGCCAGTTT